>DAIPYV010000017.1:0-29215 GCA_036782555.1 Saprospiraceae bacterium | reverse complement strand
AAAACACAGTCATAGCCGTAGCTACGGCGAGTATTTTTAACGCAGATATTCGGAAGAAGAACCGCATTTAATTAAGTTCTTTATCTGATCAGAGCACTAGTAGTATCCAATGCAGCATTGATTTGAGTGATATGCACTATTTTGTCTTTTTAGTTTTCAGGCATGTCTCTTAGCAAAGCCTTCATATCTGTATAGGGCTAAGGTTTCTCATCTATCCAAATTTGGATTTTTGGCATAAGCCTAATGTTACTCTTTCCTGAATTATCACTATACCGGATACTTTTTGAGGTGTTATTATGGCCTTATCACCCGCTGCTTCAGCACTATTGGACACATTGATCACGACTCTATCAGATTTTTGGTCTAATAAGGGTCTTTTTACAGAAATCTCAGCTTCGTTAAGCAAAACGCCTCTTTGCAAAAACATCAAATTAATTGTGGCTTTTTTATTCTTTTGCTTTAATTCAATATATCAGAATAAACCTCATTGTATCCCAAACAGAAGGATTGAACTCTATATGTACCTAAGGGAAGATTTTCTATAGTATTGAGAATAATGTCATCAGTCATACTTCTTTTAATCGATGCAGAATCAATCGCCATAATTAATGCTTTACTTCCAAAAGCTATGGGGTCGACCATTACCATCTGTCAATGAGCCTGTAGTAGTAGCTTGGATCATGACCTAATACTTACAATACAGACGATAAAAAAGGTAAAAAATAGCTTCATTAGTTTTGTTTGATGGAATTGGGATTTTAAAAAGTAGTTTAATGACGCTGAAAATAAATAAAGGGTTGTACATGGTAAAAATTAATAATCCTCCTCGTCAAAAGGTTTGATTTTATCCATGAGGATTTAATATAGCTGTTGAATTTTAGTTTTGCTTTTAATAATGCAGTTTATAAGTATTATTTAGAATAAAATTAAACCATTATAGTGTTATTGATATTTATATTTAGGAGATAAAATAATCTATTTATGCGTATAGCCAATCCATTATATGACCATGCTTTTAAATACTTAATGGCTAATGAAAAATTAGCTCGTAAGGTATTATCTACTATCATAGATAGAGATGTCATTTCTGTGGATCTGTCGCAACAAGAAATAGTGATAGAAGATGAAATAAGAAATTTTACCTTGTACAGATTGGACTTTAAGGCCACCATCAGAAATAGCGATGGAAAAGAAGAGACCGTACTCATAGAGCTTCAGAAATCTAAGCTTCCGACCAATTTACAAAGATTTAGGACATATTTAGGGAGCAATTACATGGAACGCAGGATGAAAAAGAAAGTGGATTCTCAGGAGGAATACATTGAGACATTACCTATCATTGCTATTTATATATTAGGATATAATGTAGAAGACATACCATATCTAGCCACAAAAATAGATAGAAAGATAATAGATGCTTCTACAAAAGAGGAGGTAGAAATAAATAGTGACTTTATTGAACTATTGACGCACACGACATACATACTTCAAGTGAGACGTTTGCCGGAAGATAGGCGCACCAGGATAGAAAGGTTTATGACATTATTTAATCAAAGATGGGTAGAAGAAGATGAGTCGTACATCATAGATTTAGAAGAGGTTCCTGAGGGTTTTGAAGATATAGCTGATTATCTAGGCAATTCGTTAAAAAACGATGAATTGAAAAAGAATTTGATTGCTGAGCGAGAGATAGAGGATTTGTTTGCCATCACAGAAGCCAAATTTTTGCAAAAAGAAGAAGAAATAAAAAGACTTACTCTTTTAGAACAAGAGGAACGCAGACAAAAAGAAGAGGAACGCAGACAAAAAGAAGAGGAACGCAGACAAAAAGAAGAAATATTAGGTAAAATGATAAAAATGATGGTGGATATGGGTAAGTCAAAAGAAGATATAATTCAAGAATTAAAACTTGACAAGGAAACCATATTGAGATTAATGTGATAAATGGTAAAAGATGACATGCAAATTGTCATATAAAAAATATTAAATACATTATTAATGAAGATCACCGATTTAAGAAAAATAGTCAAAACTAAAAAGAAAGCAGAATTAGAAGAATTAGTAATAAAACTCTATAAGCTTATCCCTAAAGCTAAAATAGAAACTTCCAGTATTGATTTAGAAATCGATGCTAACCAAGTCTATATAGAAGCGGCACCTCAAAATAATTCCAAAGTCGAGGATAAACTTTTGTCTGAAATAAAATTTTTTATTGGAAATTTTTTATCTCAAAATTATGGAATACCCAACAGAATCATACCTAAGGCGAAACGCTCCAAGTGGAGATTTGAAGTGATGGGCTACATGAAAGAGATAGATATATTATGGGATAAATCAGACCGGAAAAAAGAATTCGCTGACCTATATACAGAACTTTATAAAGCATTATGTGAAGGTTGTAGATTCTATTTGGTCTCATCTGAGGATGTATTTGCATCGATTCGTTTGCCACAAGAAGAATTTCTAAGCAAATTAATCAGCCGCATCAATCAAGTTTATGCAGGAAATGAACTTTATAGTAAAATTATCCAATTGCTAGAATTAAATGGACTTTCACGTGAAACAACCTATTCAGATTTGTATTGGACAGTGACTTCGACACTTAATAGTCCACTTTTTTTAGAAGAATTGTTTGAAAGATTGTGGTTGAGATATGAAACCAATAAATCTGAATATGTAATAAAAAAGGAAAAAGATAGATACTTTTCCAAATATGAATTAGAAAGACAGTTGGAAGGTCTTATTATCGTTTTAGTTGCGCTTTTAGATTTTGAAAAAGTAAAAAAAATAGTCCATCAAGAATGTCATTTTTATGATAAAGACAAGGAAATAATATACTACATAGTAATTCGTATTTTGTTAAAACCTTCTTTCAAAGCTCAAAAGCATATCTTTGCCATTTTGGATGAAGCCAAAAATAGTAAAATAGAGTTGAGAGATTCTTTAATAAAATTACACAGCACATTAGAAAAGGATATTAATACAGATTTATCCAAATTTTATTTATAATATTAATGAAGCGGTAAATTATTAAAACCATATGAGGTACATGAAATCATACCAAGACCCACCCTCGTTCCCGAAGACTAGTAAAACTAAAAGACTCTAAAAAAGCGTCCCAATCTCCAGATATTTCTTGGAGAAAACTGTCTTTCAGATTTTGTAATGTGTAAGTTTCTTGTGGATCTATGGAGGATTGTATAAGCCATTCTGAGAGCCATTCTGCCCATGTAATATCTAGTAAAATACTTTCTTTGCCAGACTTAGTGATGAGTATGAGTTCTGCCCAGACATCGGTATTTTTCTTTGATTTTTTGGGATAGACTATCTCAATGGGATGGCCACCCAACCACACCAATCTATCTGTCAGACGAAATTTTTTAGCCTCTCTATTGAGCACGGACTGAATATATTGTGGGGCTACACGGGTTTTGGGTACTCGATGATCAAACCATATATCCAAGGGTTCTTCTATACCAGCACCGCGCATGTAGTTAAATAGAGATAGTTTGAGTCCTTCAGAATATTTTTCATGTTGGGCGCCCTTAGGGTCTTCATGAAAGTAATCATTTTCGGCAAAACCACCAAAATTTGGCCCTGTCATGACTACATCGAAATCTTGTGGTTGCAGCCCAACTGGACTATGGGCAGTCATGGCAAATTGGTGCCAAAATCCAGACTGAAGTACACCATTTTCAAACATTTGTCGCACCATTTCTAAACTATCAATTGTTTCTTGGTCGGTTTGAGTGGGGAAGCCATACATGAGATAAGCATGCACCATGATGCCACTTTTCCTAAAATCATGGCATACTTGGGCTACTTGAGCGACTGTGACACCTTTTTTCATCTTTTCCAAGAGTCTATCTGAAGCGACTTCAAGACCTCCTGTTACGGCGATGCAGCCAGAAGCTCTGAGCAATTGACAAAGGTCAGCAGTAAAACTCTTTTCAAATCGGATATTGGTCCACCAAATAACTGACAAACGCCGCTGTATGATTTCTAAAGCTAAATCGCGCATCAAAGCGGGTGGTGCTGCCTCATCTACGAAATGAAAGCCGTTTTTTCCAGTTTGTAGGATGATGGCTTCCATTCTATCACACAATATAGAGGCTGATATAGGCTCATAGCGACTGATATAGTCTAATGTAACATCACAAAAGGAACACTTGCCCCAATAACACCCATGTGCCATCGTGAGTTTATTCCACCATCCGTCACTCCAAAGCCTATGCATAGGATTGACCACTTCTATGACAGAAAGGTAGTTATTTACTTTTAAATCTGTATAATCCGGTGTTCCTGTCTCGCGTTGTGCTACATCTAATTCATGACTACCATTCATGTATTGAATTGCGCCATTATGTCTTAAGAATGTTCTCTTGAGATGACTTATATCTCTTTTATTATTCAGATATTCTATCAAATGAGCCAATGGCGCCTCTCCGTCATCCAATGTAATAAAATCAATAAAATCAAATACTCGTGTATCATAGACACTACGCAGTTCAGTATTGGCATAGCCACCACCTAATGCAATTTTGATATCTTGATGTTGAGATTTTATCCATTGTCCGCATTTGAATGCTGCCAATAGATTGCCTGGAAATGGCACAGAAAGACAGACCAAATCGGGTTTTTCTCGGAGTATTGTCTCTTCAAGAATGGTTTTCATGATCTGGATGGTCCACTTATCTTCAGCTGTGATATGAGCATGCATATCGTCAAAGGAAGTGGCTGTACGCGCTATGCGCTCCGCATACCGACTGAATGAAAAGTCTTCGTCTATAGTTTCAGCTATCAAATCTCCCAAGTCCTCAAGATATAATGTACATAGATGTCGTGCTTTATCATGTATACCCATATCACCAAAAGCCCACTCCATATCCTCTATATCATCAAATCTCTTTCCCGTGGGCAAATAGTCTTCCTGACTGAGTATATAGGCCAGAGTCGGATTTTTATTTTGTAAAAAACTAATGACGGACTCTATGGTATTGAGGTAGTGATGCTGGTTGACGAAGACTCTGAAGCCATCATCTGATAGTTCGTAATCTTCTTTTTCGATAGTGTTAAAAAGGTAGGCCAGTCCCTCTTTTGTGAACATTTTTAAGATGACCTCAATACTCAAATCAATTTGAAAAGATTCAATGTTTAAAGTGTTTAAATACCCTTTGATGTACGAAGTAGAGGGATACACTGTATTGAGCTGAGTAAAGGGTGGTATGATCAGAAGGACTTTCACTTTTTATCTTTATGTTATTTTTTATTCAAATAAATCATCCAATTGACCGAGTTTCATCATTTTTATAAAACACCTAGTCGCAGCGATGACATCAGCTCGGGCATTACCCACAGGATTAAACGCCGTACCAAAACATTTAGCATGCAATTCCGGTAGGGTAGGGTATTTATACTTAGCACCAAAACCCTTTAGTTTGCAGTAGTAGGTGCCTTCTTCCATCAAACAAAAGCGGGGTTTTTTAAACAAATTGATACTTTTTTTCATGCGGACATACTCAGCACCTAAAATATTTTCATTGTAATTGAGATTATGTGCAAATACATATTCAACTTTATCGACACTCTCAGAAAATTTATCCAATATTTCATCTAATGGTTTAGATTTTTTAGAAATATCTTCACCGTCGATAATGGCTTTTGTCATCGACTTATCGTCAAATTCAAATCCATCCGGTATAGCTATAAAATCATAATCTTCCATAGGCTTGTATTCCTTATCTAACATTATCCAGCTGATGTGCATCAAGCGCGGCCAAGCTTTTGTATCTGTAAAATTGGCTTTAAAATCGGGTTTTTGAGCCGTACCCGAAACATCAAAAATTAAGTACATATTTTAAAATTAGAAATTAGAAAATAGAAGTCAGAAACCTTCCTACCGTTTGATAGCCAGTGAGACAAAATGAAGTCAGTAAATAAAAAAATTAAAAATTTAAAGCATTCATCATCTTTTCGGCTAAAAGAGCATTTGTGCTTTCGGATATTCTATGCCTGATAAAATTATCATCAAATCTTGTAGCGTGAAAATGATAGTTGCCTTGAATATCTTTACTACAGTAAGCCTCTACCATGTCTATACCTTTTTCTTGGGTCCATTTTTTTAGCTGACGCGCAGGCTGGGTGATATCACTAATATCAAAATTGTGAAAGTGCCTTAGTTCTTTAAAAAATTCTATTTTTTCTTGGAGTGTAACTAAAGCCCAAATACCTTTACCCACTTTAGGCCATATTTCTGTTAGATGAATGGGAAAAGCTTCAAAATTATCCATTGAAAAAAAATGTAGGTCAGCTGATTCAACAACAAACGCATCATAAGAATTGATGAATTCAGGACGTAAAAAATCACTATTGTTTATTACGGTACAGTCCAGTTTTTCATTAAGATACCTTACTTGACTCTTGACATAATGGGTCATTACGCCTACTGTGGCGCCGTCTGCAAGTCTCATATCTCGACCTAAAGCTACTTTTCCTTTTGTTATAACCAATTGATATTGATTCTGATCTTTGTGAAATAAAGCGGCTATTTTAACATTGTTTTTATCATCAAAAGGAATATTTATCAATTCAACTACACATGCATCAATTTCTTCATTATTTAAACTTGTTAATACATTTTCCCAATTATTCAAATCCTTATTTAGAGGTATCATATGGATAAAATCTACTTTCTCCAGAGCACTCGAAAATTTGTGGTTAAACCCAATACGGATCGGATTTTTTGTATTCATATCTTTTTATTAAAAATTAAAATAGGAATTAGATAGAAAATTTAAGACCCAAAGCGGTAGCTTCGTCCTAAAAAAATGCAAATATACGGACATTATCACCGAATTAGTCTTAAAAAAATGCAAACAGTTCAAATAATTTATTACAAAACAATCTTAATAAGTACTTTTGCGCATGCAAATAACAGCCCAAATTATAGCCGATATTTTAAACGGCGAACTCATAGGTGATCCGAAATCAGTTATCTCTGGACCTGGCAAAATAGAAGATGCCAAGGATGGGGATATCACTTTTTTGGGAAATCTAAAGTACAAAGACTATATTTATGATACTAAAGCTTCTGTAGTTTTAGTCAATCGTGATTTTAGCCCAGAAAAGTCCATTCATACCACATTGATCAAAGTAGACAATGTCTATGGAGCATTGGCTATATTGATGGAAAAGTTTAATACAACCATTTCAATAAATGACGGTATAGCTTCCACCGCTGTAGTACACTCTACTGTGAATTTAGGACAAGGTGTAAAAATAGATGATTATGTCATTATTAAAAAGAACGTAGATATTGGTAATAATACCATCGTTTATGGGCAGGTTTTTATAGGTGATAATGTCAAAATAGGACAAAATTCAATTATTTATCCTGGAGTGAAAATATATCATAACTGTATTATAGGGGATAATTGTATTATACACGCCAATACGGTAATAGGCAGTGATGGTTTCGGTTTTGCTACGGATGAGCAGGGAAATTATAAAAAGATACCACAGACAGGCAACGTTATCATAGAAAATAACGTTGAAATAGGTAGTAATACTGTTATTGATAGGGCTTCTATGGGTTCTACATTGATTCGACAGGGTGCCAAACTAGATAATCTTATTCAAATAGCGCATAATGTTATAATAGGCAACAATACTGCATTGGCTGCCCAAGTAGGAGTAGCTGGAAGCACACAGATAGGCAATAACTGTTTGGTTGGTGGTCAAGTAGGAATTGTGGGGCATTTAAAAATAGCAGATGGGACGATGATACAAGCTCAGTCCGGTGTAGCCTCTAGTGTGAAGCAAGCCAATTCTAAGCTTTATGGAACTCCAGCCATTGATTATCCCAATTATTTGAAGTCATTTGCTTATTTCAAAAAATTGCCTGAGTTGGTTCAAGAAATTAGGGCTTTAAAAATGGAATTGGATAAAATAAAAAATAATAGATAAGTAAATATTTTGATGGTCTATGATGCAAACGAAACGAATAATAACAAAAGAAATCTCCATATCAGGTATAGGTCTTCATACTGGAAAGTCATGTACATTAACAGTTAAGCCCGTTGAGGCTGGAAAAGGGATAAAGTTTTTTAGACAAGATTTGGATGGTTGTCCATCTATACCAGCTGATGTGTCAAAAGTAATAGATACTCAAAGAGGAACTACACTTAAGTCCGGAGAGGCTACTATATCGACGGTTGAGCACATTATGGCAGCATTTCATGCACTAAAAATAGAAGATGCGGATGTATATATAGATGGTCCCGAAATACCCATATTGGATGGTAGTGCGCGACCGTTTCTTGAGTTTTTGCTTTCGGGTGGTTTAGAAGAAGAAGAAACGAATAAAGATATTTTTGTAGTCCAAGAGCCCTTTACTTTCAGCGACGAAGAGACGGGTGCTGAATATTCTGTATATCCATCAGATAAATTAGAGATAAACACCATATTGCATTTTCCAAATAATGAAATGGGAGACATGGTGGCTATCATGAAAGACATTAGTGAGTTTAGTTCTAATTTTTCTGATAGCCGCACATTTGTGTTTTTGTCTGAAATTGAAAAGCTATTTGACGCAGGCCTTATAAAAGGTGGTGATATTGATAATGCATTAGTCATATTAGACACCAAAAAGAGCCCTGATGAAATAGAAAGAATAAAACTGAAATTAGGCAAACCTAATGTTCATGTGTCTGAGTCTGTCATTAGTACGACCCCCATGAAATATTCCAATGAGCCAGCTAGACATAAATTATTGGACATATTAGGTGATTTATACTTGTTGGGTAGGACCTTAAAAGCTAAAATCATAGCTACAAAACCTGGGCATACATCCAATGTTAAACTAACACAATTACTTAAGACAAAATATTTAGATTACCGCAAAAATCTAGGTCGCCCTACATATGATCCTAATCAAGAGCCTTTGATGGATGTAGAACAAGTCAAAAAGATATTGCCACACAGATATCCTTTTTTACTGGTTGATAAGATTACTGAGTTGACAGATAATTATGTGGTGGGCGTCAAAAACATTACTGTCAATGAAGGATTTTTTCAAGGGCACTTTCCTGATAATCCCATTTTTCCAGGTGTATTGCAAATGGAGGCTCTGGCTCAAGTAGGTGGGATATTAGCACTCAGTATATTAGCTCAAGAAGGCGAAAAATGGGACACCTACTTTTTAAAAATGGATGAGGTTAAATTCAAGTCGAAAGTGGTGCCCGGTGATACATTAATTTTAAAGATGGAACTTAAAGAGCCCATTAGAAGAGGTATAGCGACCATGTTAGGTGCTGCTTATGTAGGAAATAAATTGGTGTCAGAGGGCGTGCTTACCGCACAATTAATAAAAAGACAAGATGATTGATAAATTAAGTTATGTACATCCAAGTGCTCAGATAGGAAAGGGTACGACAATTGAACCTTTTGCCTATGTCGGAGCAAATGTTGTGATAGGAGAAAACACTTGGGTAGGCCCTCAAGCCACTATCATGGAAGGTGCTTTTATTGGTAAAAATTGTAAAGTATTTCCTGGAGCAGTGGTAGGAGCCATTCCTCAAGATTTAAAGTTTAAGGGTGAAAAATCTACGCTTATAGTTGAAGATAATGTAACCATAAGAGAATGTTGTACACTCAATAGGGGAACGGAGGCCAGCATGACTACCAAAATAGGTAAAAATACACTATTGATGGCTTATGTTCATGTGGCACACGATACGTTCATTGGCGAAAACTGCATCTTGGCCAATAATGTTAACCTTGCGGGACACATTGAAATAGGTAATCACGTCATTATAGGAGGACTCTCCGCTGTACACCAATTTGTAAAAATTGGAGACCACTCCATGATAGGTGGCGGGTCATTGGTAAGAAAGGATGTACCACCATATATCAAAGCAGCTAGGGAACCTTTATCTTATGCTGGAGTAAATTCTCTGGGACTAAAACGAAGAGGATTTACTCAAGAACAGATACACCATATACAAGATATCTATAGGATATTGTTTGTTAAAAATAGTAATGTTAAAAAATCTATTGATATAATTGAGGCCACAATAGAGGAAACACCTGAAAAGCAGTTTGTATTACAGTTTCTTTACAGTGCGGATAGAGGTTTAATGAAAGGATTCAAACAGTAATGATAGCTCAAATAGAGGCCAAGAATATTTCCAAAAAATATGGATTTCAATGGGTTATAAAAGATTTTTCCCGCTCTTTTTCGTCAAATGAAATCATTGGGATTTCAGGTCGTAATGGAAGTGGGAAATCTACCTTGATGAAAATGCTCTGTGGGTATCTATCACCTACTTCAGGCAAAATTACTTTTAACATAGATTCTAAAGTCATTTTAAGAAATCAAATATTTAAGTATATTGCTTTATCAAGCCCCTACACTGATGTGATACAAGAATATACTCCTGAAGAAATGCTGTCCTTTCATCAAAAATTTAAATCTTTTCGGCAACAAATGGATTATGATATGTTTGAAAACATAATTGAGCTGAAAGGTCAAAGAACAAAACCTATCCAAAATTTCTCTTCGGGAATGAAACAAAAGATAAACTTGGCCTTGAACATACTTTCAGATACACCTATTTTATTTTTGGACGAGCCCACATCATTTTTGGATACGCACGCCAAAGAATGGTTTAAAAATTTACTTTTGCAATACACTCATGACCGATTAGTCATCATTGCTTCCAATGATAGATTTGATTTAGATATTTGTCATGAGGTAGAAGGCTTATAAATTAGGGTCAAACCGAAAACACATCTTACAATTTATTCTTGAAGATTATTTTCATTTTCATTTTCGTTTAATACCACTACTCTCACTTCTTCTATTTTGGTTTCGGACTTTGACAGTATGATAAATTTATATTTATCCAATAGTATTTCTTCACCTTCTTCTGGTATGGAACCATGTGTCATCACTATATAACCCGATAAAGTGTTATACTCATCATCTGGAAGGTTAAGATTGTCATATTTATCATTGAGATAGTCCAATTCTAAGCGGCCAGAAAACACATATTCATTAGGGCTGATGATTTTTTCAGTATAATCTTCATTATCATACTCGTCCTCTATTTCACCAAATATTTCTTCCAAAATATCTTCCAATGTAATGATACCTGCTACACTCCCATATTCATCTACTACCATTGCAATATTTGTTCTACTTTTTATGAAATGATGCAAGAGTTCTTGAATATTCATCACCTCTGGAAAAAATTCAATATCGCGTATATGTCTCTTAATAGAGGTGATATTTTTGAAGAGCAATTGATGGTGTATATATCCCAACACATTTTCGATATCGCCATCTATTACTATCAGTCTAGAATGTTTTGAGTCCTCAAATACCAGTTTGACCTGGTCTAAATCATCATTTTTGTCCACGAAGACAATCTCGTTTCTGGGTATCATACAGTCCTCTATTTTGACTTGATTGAGATTGAGCGCATTGGTCAATATTTCCTTATCCACCGTCTCTTCATCATGCGAATGCTGTTGTATGAAATGCTCTAAGTCCAGAGGTGTGATACTATAGTTTTCTTCTATTTCATTATGTCCAAAAATGAGTTTTATAAGTTTATTGGAATTCCAAGTAAGAATATTGGCTGGAACAGAGAGTACCCATTTAAAAAAAGATAGAATACCCGCAAACTTATAAATAATATCATTGGCATAGATTCTAAAAATCGTTTTAGGTATGTATTCGCCAAATACCAATATTACTATCGTTAATACTAATGTAGTAATTAAAGAACTTATCCACCCATACTCAGGCAACATGTTCTCAAAGATAGGCGTGATAAGACTACTAAAAAATATAGTATAAACAACCAAAATAATATTGTTACCTACTAGCATGGTACTCAAAAATCTCCTTGGGTCATCATATAAATCGGTGAGTATAGTCGACTTTTTATTACCTTTGTTTTTATAAACTTCAATATTGAGTCTATTGGCAGATAGATATGCTATCTCACTTCCTGAAAAAAACGCTGATAATAGTAAAGCAATTAGAACAATAATAATGGTGGATAACATTTTTATAGAATATAATTAAGCCGCAAAGTTAATTAAAAATTTGTGATAATATCTGAAAGATTTACTTTGCCTTGTACTTTTTTCTTTATTTCAAACCTTGTAAAATTATTTGTAGCTCTGAAACCAAAACCATACGTGGTGTCTCCTTTTTCAGCTTGAGATATACGGACCAATTTTTCTGTAAAAGCTTCCCGTTTTAATTCATCAAAGATTAATTCTGATGTTTCCAGTTTTTCATTTTTATCATTATAAAATATGACATTACCCCTTGCTGTAATTTTTTGCTTTTCATAATCCCTGACAGCTGTTTCGGCTTTGAGCCAGCTCATGACTGTATGATTGGCATCCATAAACTCTAGTAAAATTCCTTTGGGGAAAACATCTTTACCTTTATAAGGGTCTATATGTCTTTCCATTATAGGGGCGTTCAATACCAGTCTCACTTGAGCCGAGTCACTGTACAATATTCTTACATTAGTGCCTACTTCTATTTTGGCATCTATACCATCAGCTAGTAATGCATCTATATCTTCCACCTTATTAGAGCAAGATATTGCAAAAAAGATGATTAATGCAATGAGCCCTTTGCAAAACGGAACTATCTTCATTGTTTTAGTCAATTACAGTTAAATCTCCAGCAAAGTTATGTACTGTTTCGTCTATAAAACGCACTTGGGCACGCCATGCAAAAATGCCTGGATTGACAGGTTGTCCTTTAAATCGGCCGTTCCATCCTTTCGAGTTGTCATTGGTTATAAGACAATCTGCATTTTCACTAGCTCTACAGTCTACACCTTGATACACCAGATTGCCCCATCGGTCATAAACTTCAAGCAGCTCGACATATTTTATAGATCTATTATGCCATATATTAAAAAAAGCATTACCTAGGTTACTACTTTGTTTGAGAACATTCGGAAGGTGTACTATATACTCCTTATTGACACGTATAGTGACTTGATCTGAAGCTTCACAACCTTTTTCGTCTGTTACTATGAGTGTATATGTGGTATTGTCCTTAGGGAATACTTCTGGATTTAAAATGGAATTAACGGTAAAATCACTTTCAGGAATCCATCTAATACTATCTCTGCTCCCATTGTCGGGTGTATATGAGCCCATAAGTTGTGTGGTTTCACCGAGTTCTATTTCTTGGTCTAGGCCTGCATTGACTATTATTGGAGGAGGTTGAGTGATATTGACTTCTATTTCCAATTCGCAGCCTTTGGAATCTTGGATAGCTAGCGAATAGATACCATCGGGCAAATTAGCATACCTTGGGTTAGGTCTAAAAGAATCTCCGTTAAGACTAAATCTGTATTCAGGAGCGCCTCCCAAGCCCTGAGCAAAAATGATACCTTCTGGAATATTAAAACATCTTAAATTAGTCAAGTCTGCATCTAATGCCAAAGTTGACGTATCTCTACAGCATGGATCAACGAAGAATTCCACAATTTTAGTCACTAAACATCCTCGAGAACTCTCTACTGTCAAGGCAGCTATTTTATTGCCAAAAGAGCCGTAAGTGACATCAAATGGCCCCTCTCCAGTACTTCTATCTGGTGTGGCTCTATCTCCAAAGTTCCAGTTATACCGCACTATAGGATCGGTCAGTGATTCAGAAAGATTAGTGATGACAACGGATTTGTCACATTCAAATGCATTATTGGCATTGAGCTCAAAGTCTGGTTTTGGCCCTAAGAATGTGCCTGTTCCACCAAAATCTACTTGAAAACCCAATCCAGAACGAGAAAAATTATTGACAATCAGTACATAAGATCTTCCAGCCACCATGTCTATGGGTGCTAAAAAATTGTTGTTACCTGGTTGGCATCCTGGATTTTCTACCACATCAATATCACCTTCCATCAATCCAGTCGGTCCATTACAGTTGATCCACTGAGCTAAAGGCAATGTGTTTCCTATGGCATCACCGTTAGCGCCCGAAGCCATACATCTGATAAGTCTTTTGTTTTGACAATCATCTAATCCTCCAGGAAGCTCATACACTGAAAAGTCTAAGTCATCCGAAACTGAGTTTCTATCCGTATGGTTATTGGGTGTTAATACAAAGGTGAGGGATCCAGCTTCTTCACATGTCCATTTATACCATGCTGATTGAAACTCTTCCTGCATACAATTACCGGGTTCAATTTCATTTCTATTATTGCCTATGCCCTCTAGGCTTTGTACGATAAAAGAAGATTTATCGCATAATACGACACCATCCCTACAGTCTGACTCGGGTGATGGTACTGGAACAAAATCACTTACACAGAGTTTAAAAGTACCTTCTCCTCCTTCTGAGGATTCTACCATGATGAAATGAGTCTGTCCAACTACTAAATTATCCAAAAGTAATTCATCGTTTCCAATCGTTTTTCCTGGACTACATTGTACATATTCGCCACATCTTGAAAACACAACTATTTTAGGGCTTCGCATTGTACCTCCTTGACCAAATCCAAATACTCTAATGAGCACTCCTGGTTTTCTTGGTGTGAAACTAAACCAGACACCATTTTGCCATCTTAGTGATACACAGGTATTGGGGAATTCGGGATCCTCCGTAGCTCCTGAGTTACTGAATTCGCCATCTCTAGAACAATATTCTTCAAAGGTGGGTAATGGTGTTGCAAACCGACATTCATCATTTAACACTTGTGCCAATAGTGAGCTATTCATTGAATGGCCTAATAACAAAATGGAAAAAATCAAAGTGTTTTTAATATATTGACCCAGGTTTCGTTTCATATGGTGCTAATTTGAAAAATTCATTCACGACAAAGTTAACAATATTTCTATTGAGGTGTTCAATTAGAGCATTTAAAACCGAGTTAAAATGTTAAAAGAACGTACCTTTATGACCAAATCTTGTCATTTTGAAGTAGTATTACATTTTTTATTTTCTTTTTTGTTTAGTTTTGCCCTTTGATTTTAATTCTTTATATGCTTTATATTGTCCCAACGCCTATAGGTAATCTTGATGATATCACTTTCAGAGCTATTGATACACTCAATCTTTGTGATGTGATACTTTCTGAAGATACACGTACAAGTGGTAAATTGTTAAAACATTTTGATATACAAAAACCTCTGTGGGCATTTCATGCATTTAACGAACACAAGGCCCTGAAAAGCATCATAGACCATCTGAAATCAGGTAAAAATATCGCATTAATATCTGATGCGGGTACACCGGGTATTTCAGATCCTGGGTTTTTATTAGTACGTGCATGTGTGGAGGAGGGAATTAAGGTCAGTTGCTTACCGGGCGCTACGGCATTTGTGCCAGCATTAGTTTCGTCGGGCTTTCCAGCAGATAAGTTCTTTTTTGAAGGTTTTTTACCTCATAAAAAAGGGCGGCAAACCCGTTTAAAATATTTGGCCCAGCTAGATGTGACTGTATTAATCTATGAGTCTCCACATCGATTGGTTAAATGTCTTGAAGAAATCCGCGATTTTCTTGGAGAGGATAGGCGTGTCTGTGTGGCTAGGGAGATCAGTAAGGTTTATGAAGAGTTTTTGGTTTTGCCTGTCATAGAGGCTATTTCGCATTTTTCCAATACGCCTGCCAAAGGTGAAATTGTTGTAGTTATAGAAGCTAAAAAATAATACCGATTTAATGATTTTATTAGAAAAATTTGTACTGGATAATGGTCTTCGTATCATTTTACATCAAGATAAGTCCACGCCTATGGCCGCTGTTAGTGTAGTCTATAATGTGGGCTCAAAGCATGAGGATCCCAATCATACGGGCTTTGCTCATCTTTTTGAACATTTGATGTTTGGGGGATCAAAAAATGCACCTGATTATGATGGCCCGATTCAGGATGCTGGAGGCGAAAACAATGCTTTCACTAATACTGATATGACAAATTTTTACATAGTGCTGCCTCCTCAAAATATCGAGACAGCTCTATGGCTAGAGTCGGATAGAATGAATGAATTGGCATTTAGTAAAAAATCGCTTAATACTCAGAAACGAGTGGTCATAGAAGAGTTCAAAGAGACGTGCCTTAATGAGCCTTACGGTGATATGTGGCACCATATGAGTGCATTGGCTTATACTACCCATCCTTATCAGTGGCCTACTATAGGAAAAGAAATAGACCATATAGCACAGGCAGATTTGCAACGTGTAAAGGACTTTTTTTATAGTCACTATCGTCCTGATAATGCCGTCATCGTTATCGCAGGTAATATTGAGATATCAAAAACTTATGAACAGGTCAAAAAATGGTTTGGCGACATACCTAATGGCTATATAGCCCATGATGAACTACCTGTAGAACCTCTTCAAACCGTATTTCGACAGAAAATAATAACCCAAAATGTTCCACACGAAGCTATTTACCAAAGTTATCACATGGCTCATAGAATGACAGACGAATACTACGCCTGTGACTTATTGTCTGACATCTTAGCCACAGGTAGGTCTTCACGTTTCTATAGACATCTCTACAAAGAACACCAATTATTTAGCACTATTGATGCTTTTATTTCAGGTTCTACCGATCCTGGATTATTTGTAATAGAAGGAAAATTGATGGAGGGCAAGACTCTTAAGCAAGCGAAAGAAGGCATCAATGAACAATTGTATAATATCTGCGCACACCCTATATCTGAAAAGGAGCTCAAAACTTTACAAAATCGGGTAGAAAACAATTTGGAATATTCTGAAGTAAGCGTGATGAATAAAGCCTTATCTCTTTCTTATTTTGAAATCTTGGGCGATGCTTTTCTTATCAACAGTGAGGCTGAAAAATATCTATGTTTGACGCCAGAAGATTTAAGGGCTACCGCCGAAAGAGTGTTTACTCAAGAAAATTGTAGTGAAGTGATTTATATCAAAGAATAATTCATGAGTGATTTCTTTTTTAGATTTATTTTTGACAAAAGACAATCCTAATATTGAACATTTTGACTCATCTGTCAGTTTGTTATTAAAAATAAAAATACAATATGATACAAAGAGCACAATCTTTACATCTTCTTGGTGCTGCTATATGTTTTGGACTCCTTTTTAAGGTGCCTTTTGCCACGAGCGATGTGGCAATTCCTCATATATTTGAAGACCAGATATACCACATCGATGATCATATACTACTTTTAATTTTGACAATAATGGGCATAGCTTTAAGCTTTGGAGCTATTTTTTTATATCAAAATAGACCTCTTCAACTGACTTTGACTAAGGTTAATGTCGTAGTATCAATTTTACTTCCACTTTTAGCCATTTTATTGGTACTCAATGAAGGAACCTATACCTCTGATTCCGGTCAAATAAATGACAGTTGGGGTATTTTTTTACCAGTTTTGAGTTTGGTGCTTTCCATGTTAGCTATTAGAAATATCAATAAGGATGAAAAACTAGTTCGTTCCATGGATAGATTGAGATAAACCATTTATTGAAATCAATTTATGCACCATTCTGTTTCTTTTATAAATAAAGTACCTTTCATTACAGCGACAGTCTCTTGGTTTTGATTGGTTATTTTAGCTTCATAAATACCCAATTTTAAAGTGCGAGAAATTTCACGAGCTAATACTAAGAGCTCGTCTCCATTTTTGACGGCTTTTACATGAGATATTGAGGTCTCTATGCTTACAGCATGGTATCCATAAGTGTTTGCGGCAAAAGCCATGGCGCTATCCCCTAAACTATAGGCTATACCTCCGTGAGCAATATTGAAGCCATTCAACATAGCTGTTTTGATGGGCATCTTTAGTTGACATGTGCCTATATCTATATGTAGCACCTGTATGCTCAGCCATTGTGAAAAAGCATCTTTGTCCAGCATCATTTTTTTTACTATATATTCTGCTCTTTTTTTTGCCGTCATTCTACTTCATATAATTGATAGATATCCTTAAAATTTCTACCCAAGCCATCATAATCAAGTCCATAACCTACAACAAATTTGTTAGGAATAATAAATCCTGGATAATCGGTAGTAATATCATGCTTGTGGGCATCAGGTTTTACCAATAATGAAGAAAGTTTGATAGACAGTGGGCCCATAGCTTGAAGTTGAGGTAGAAAGGCATACATTGTATTTCCCGTATCTATGATATCTTCTATAATGACAATGTTTCTATTTTTTATTTCTATACCTGGAGGCATATAGACGTCTATCTGCCCGGTACTTTCAGTACCTTCGTATGATTTTATTCGGATAAAATTGAGTTCACACGGGAATTCCAACTGTCTTATTAAATCAGCTGCAAAAATAAAAGCCCCGTTCATTACAACTAAAAACATAGGATTTTTGTCGTGAAAATCTTCTCTCATTGTATCAGCTATTTCTATCACCTTGTCCTTTATAGTAGCTTCTTCGATATATTTTACAAACTTCAAATCTCCTATTTCTATCACTTTTTCTGATTCCATACTTTATTTATTTATTTTTTTAGGTAGATACTTCGAATGAATAAATTTTTACCTCAGGGGAGTTATATTTCGCTTGTATCAAGGATTATTGATGGCCAACTCCAAGTAACATACTTTATTAAAAGCCACTTTTCAATATATAATTGTAATACGGCTCATTAAAATTTCTTGTGCAAAGCTACAAAGAAAAAGTTTTTTACTCATAATTTATTGAGTTTTTATAAAACAAAAAGGTAGAAATACGCATATCTCTACCTTTTGTTATCATTTTATTTTATGTATAGATTTTTAATTTCTACCTAAATTATTTAATCTTTCATTTACCTTGTTGATGATTTCTTTTTGAGCTTCTATTTCTTTATTTTTATTCTCCTGATCTACTATATTTTTTTCAATTTCTTTTTCAGCTTCAGCTATTTGTTTTTGAGCTTTTTCTATATCCTTGTGCAGGCTTTCATTCTTATTAGTCAATCGTTTCAATTCTTTATCCAACGAAGATAGCTTCTTTTCTTCTCCTTTAATTTCGTTAAGAATTACTTCTCTTTTTACAGCTAAATAGTAATCTGTCATCCAAGATTTAAGTGCTTTGGCTTGTTTAGGATGTTCACTGTCATTGATAAATGCACCTCCCATATCCACCCATACATATGCTGTGGCTTGTGTTTTAGTTTCATCAAACTTAGCATAGATATCCAATGGAGAGGAGCCATTAATCAGTGTGATAGGTGTGGAAATTAAAAAATGTTCTTTTGCCTTTTTATTATATTTCATTTTACCAAAACTCTTAATGTGCTCGTAGAAAACCTTCTCGGCAAGCTTTGAATCAGCACCTTCTATATCTACATACCATGCATTTTGAGCACCAAGGCTCATAGTCATTTTTCTTTCTTTGGCTTCTTGACTTGACATATTACCTATAAATAACAATAGGCCAAAAACGGTGTAAAAAATGTTTTTCATTACTTTTTGATTTTAAGTTGAATAAATTAATTGTTGGGTTTTTTATCTTTTAAAAGTCTAAGTAATCCATCATAATTAATAGTATTTTCATTATTCTTGATGGCATCAGACCTTAGCTTCTCTACCAGGTTTATAGCCTTATCATATTCATCATTTAACAATAATAAAGAGACATAGTAATTGAGGGAACCTCCGTCTTTTTTGACTTTATAGTATTTTTCGCAATATGAAGTGGCGTCAGATACCATTTTTTTATTGTCTTTAAAATTGTTGACTATAGCATCAATAATGATTTTTAATTTATCAGGGTCGTTATTGGAGCTTTTTGCTAGTAGTTTATAGGCTAAAATAAAATCTTTTTCATTTTTATAGGTGATACTGTAATTCATTTTTGAGATAGCAGCAAACTCATTGGCTTCTCCAGGAAATGTTTTTTTAGCTTTGGTTATAGCCTCATCTAGAAGCGAAGGCACTTCAAATTCTATGGCTTTATTTACAGTAGCCGTGCATGCATCTTTGCTTTTTTCTTCATAGTATTCTCTGCCGACCCAATCGATAAGTTTGTCTTTATAAGAAATGACATCATCAAAAAGTTTTGAATCCGCCTCTGAAGCTGCCTCGAGGATGAATTCTAAACGTTCTTTTTCTGAAATTTGAGGATTCGAAGCCAAATAATCATTGGATATTTTAAGGCTAGGTTTGTCAGAGGCATTGAGCGCTTTGACATAGTTGAGCATCAATTCATAACTCCTGTCTCCAGCGTTGTATTTATCTTCATATTTGGCACTTCTATCATAACTTTTTATGGCTTCTCTACCCAGTGTGATTAATCCGTCCGCTTGCTTTCCTCCTTTGGTGACTTTTACTACTTTCCCATCACCACCGATGAAATATAATGTAGGATAAGCGCTGACAGGATATTTTTGACCAAAGGTCACACCATCAGCTTCTTCCATATCAAGCTTTAGATTGATAAAGTTTTTATTGAAAAAATCTCCTACAATGGCTAAGGGGAAAATATTTTTTGACATGGCTTTACATGGACCACACCATTTTGCGTAAGCGTCAACAAAAAGTATTTTATCCTCTTTTTCTGCTTTTTCTAAGGCTTCTTTCCATGTTCCTTGAAAAAAATCAATTCCCTGAGCTGAAGCTATTTGGGTTAAAAATATAATTGTGACTAAAAAAAATAAATTATTTTTAATTTTTTGGATACCCATTTTGATGAATTACTATTTAGTGAGATAATTAAAAGGCAAATTTACAAAAAAATGTTACTTATCATATGTTTTTAACATTTATGTAACTACTTCTACCAACAACAAAACACATAATTGTTGTTTTTGTTAGATAATGATTTGGGCGTTTTTGTACTTTTGCGTTTTTTAGCTAAATTAAATCAATAAATGAAGCTTACTGAATACTTTACTATTTCTCAAAACCATACATATGTGTCTTTTGAGGTATTACCTCCTCTCAAAGGGGGAAGTATGAATGATATATTTAACACCCTAGACCCTCTTATGGAGTTCAAACCACCATTTATAGACGTGACTTATCATAGGGAGGAGTTTGTATATAAAAAACGTGAAAGTGGCTACTATGAAAAGACAGCTATACGCAAACGCCCGGGTACAGTAGGAATATGTGCTTCAATAATGCATAGGTATGGTGTGGATGCTATCCCTCATTTGATATGTGGTGGATTTACTGTTGAGGAAACTGAAAATGCCTTGATAGATTTACAGTTTTTAGGTATAGACAATGTTCTAGCTCTAAGAGGTGATGCGCGACAGTTTGAAGATAAGTTTGTTCCAGAAGAGAATGGACATAAATATGCTTTGGATTTGGTCAAACAAATTAATAATATGAATCATGGTGTCTATTTAGATGAAAATATAGAAAAAGGTAGTCCCACTGACTTTTGTATAGGTGTCGCTGGATATCCTGAAAAGCATTTTGAAGCGCCCAATTTAGGTATTGATATCGATTATCTCAAACAAAAAATAGACGCTGGGGCTAGTTATATCGTGACGCAGATGTTTTTTGACAACAGTAAGTTTTTTGAATTTCAAGATACTTGTCGCAAGGCGGGTATAAATGTACCTATTATACCGGGTTTGAAACCTTTGACACGCCAATATCAACTCAATAGCATACCAAGAAAGTTTTTTGTTAATTTTCCTGAGGAATTGGTCAAGGAAGTACTTAAATCAAAAGATAACAATATAGCTGAATTAGGAATAGAATGGTGCGTGGCACAAAGTAAAGAATTGAAAAAATCAGGCGTTCCATGTCTTCACTATTATACTATGGGAGATGCCAAGACCACTTATGATATAATAAAACAAATTCAATAAAGTAAATAAATATTTGTTAACTGAGACCACGATAATAACTCTTTTTATCGAATTGTCGTTGTATCCAATGAATTCTGATAATTATACATATGAAGCACAATTTTCTTTTTTTTCTTTTTTTTCTTTATAACTTTTTATGGGTATCTGGTCAAGGTATCGCACCTAAATTGGATGGCTATGAAACCAGATTGACTATAGAGGGAAAAGTATATCCAGCTCTTATCACTGGAGATGGTGACACACTTATATTAGTTAACTTAGATGATGTGAGCATCACAGCCATGCGTTCTTTTTCATCTGACGAGGAATATAGAAAATATATGCGCATCAGAAACTATGCAGCCAAAGTGTACCCTTATGCCAAAGAGGCGATTAGAATCTTTAGAGAATTGGAATACGCATCACAACATATGAGTAAAAGGGAGCGTAAGAAAAAGATTGCTGAACTAGAGGAACAATTGACAAAAGAATTTGAAGAGCCTCTTAAAAATCTCACCAAGTTACAGGGTAAAATCATGATAAAGATGATAGAAAAAGAGACACAGCAACCTATCTATAATCTTATAAAAGACCTCAAAGGAGGATTTAAAGCTTTTTATTGGAACGGGTTTTCGAAACTCTATTCCTATGACCTAAAGGAGGGTTATAATCCTGGTCAATACACGTTGCTAGATGCCGTTTTACAGGACTTTGATGTCTCTTACAGAATAGAAAATGATACCAATCTCAAATACGTAAAAATCAACAAGAAGAAATAATATGTACAAAGCTCAATGGAAAAGCCCATCTAATATTGCCTTAATCAAGTATTGGGGAAAATATGGTCAGCAATTACCATGCAATCCGTCCATAAGTTTTACACTCAATAATGCTTCTACTACCACTTTGGTAAAGTGTGTTGGAGAAAATTCTAAGAGAACAGCACAGGTAGATTTTCTTTTTGAGGGCAATGAAAACAAAGCTTTTTCACTTCGGATAGAAAAGTTTTTAGATAGTATAGCGTCAGAATTTTTTCCGTTTATCAATGAATACAAACTACAGATAGATAGTAGTAATACTTTTCCACATAGTAGCGGCATCGCTTCTTCTGCATCCAGTATGTCTGCATTGGCATTATGCCTCAATGATATTCAGTCCCAAATCACAGGCATAGGACTTAATACAAGTGATTTTTTTCGTACATCTTCTCGAGTAGCTCGATTGGGTAGCGGAAGTGCTTCAAGGTCTGTATTTCCATATGTCTCAGTCTGGGGACATCATGCCGATGTGGAGACTTCTTCAAATGAGTTTGCTATAGGAGTGGACAGCCTTGTTCATCCTGTATTTAAGGATTTTCATGATGATATTTTAATCATTAGTCCTAATGAGAAAAGCGTTTCTTCCACAGCAGGGCATCAACTCATGGAAGACAATCCCTATGCTCCTGCCAGATACCAACAAGCCCATGAAAGGTTGAGCCTAATATTGAAAGCTATGTCTCAAGGTGATTTGGAGACTTTTGGGAAGATCACAGAAGATGAGGCGCTGACCTTACACGCTCTAATGATGTGCTCAGACCCTTCTTATATATTGATGGAAGAAGGCTCACTGTCAGTCATTAAAGCTATTCAAAAATATAGAAAGGAGACCCAAATACCAGTTTATTTTACTTTAGATGCAGGGCCGAATGTCCATGTATTATATCCAGACTCTTATAAAGATAAAGTGCAAACATTTATCTCTGGAGAGTTAAGACAATATTGTCATAATGGGCGTATTATTCAAGACACCGTAGGTCGAGGTCCAGAAAAATTAATATAATATGTGGTTTAAACTTAAACAGTGGTTATTACTTATTCTTTTGCCTTTGACACAATTGGTCCAAGCACAATATCCCAAAAATGCTTCATGCGCCAACCCTTCTTTTGATAATAAAGTTCACAGTCTTCTAAGCTATTCAGTACCTGTAATCAGTGTTGAAAAAGCTTTTAAAAATAAAAATAATATAATATTTTTAGATGCCAGAGAAAATGAGGAATACCAAATTTCTCACCTACCTAAAGCTCAATATATAGGGTATGATAATTTCGATATCAATAATCTAAAAGGTATAGATAAAAATGTTGAAATAGTAGTCTATTGTTCAATAGGTTATAGAAGCGAAAAAATAGGTAAAAAGCTACAAAAAGCGGGATACAAAAATGTAAAGAATCTTTATGGCAGTATTTTCGAATGGGTCAATGTAGGATATCCTATTTATGACCACTATAATAAACCTACACA
This sequence comes from Saprospiraceae bacterium, assembly GCA_036782555.1. Lineage (GTDB taxonomy): Bacteria > Bacteroidota > Bacteroidia > Chitinophagales > Saprospiraceae > OLB9. The sequence goes on along the minus strand of DAIPYV010000017.1, from coordinate 5,164 downwards.
AAAAATTCATACTTATAATAAGAAATGGAGTCAATGGGTCACAAAAGACGGCATTGATAAAGTGTGGTAAAACGAAATTAGATTTTTAGGTTATAGTAAATAAATAGTTCTATATTGTATTATAGGGTATTTTATCTGTACGGAGTACTAGGAGTTTTCCTTGACTTTAATAATGATTCTAATGTATATCCAAAACTAAGTAAACGTCGCTCTTGAAGGGATGGAAGTATCAAGGTGATACCATTTGGCTCACCATTTTCCTTATACCCCATAGGTAGTGTAAGACAAGGGTATTTAGCAACTGCAGCAACCCCAGCATGAACATTGTTGATAGATAATACCAAGTCTAAATTGTGTTCGTCAAATAATTGATTAAAATACTTTTTCCCAATATGCTCAAGGTCTGATTTAATCTTCGATAATTCTGACGCGGATGTCGTGTCTGACATGGCTGACTGGAATAAGGCTTGGCCATAAGGCGCTCTAAGGGCCATATCTTTTTCATTATAAGCAATGATATCAGCGAGTGAGCTGATGTTTCTTATTTCTTTTGCATATTCTTTAATATAGACAGGTAGGTCATGTTTTATATCTTGATTCAGGATGGATAGAAATCCATTTAATTGAGGATTTGGCGCATCCATTATTATTACTTTTGCTCCATTTGATTCTAATAGATTTATAAGGTTGTTGTAAGATTTATTTTCAAGCAAATAGCTAAATACACCTATTCTTTTATTTTTTAGATCCACTAATTTTAATGCTTTTGTATAATTTTTATTGCCAGACGTTTTTAGAGAGGCTGAATCTGACGGGTCAAAACCTGTTAGGGCATCTAATAGTATAGCATTATCTGTGACATTTTTGGTCATGGGGCCAGGAGTATCCAATGTGCTAGATATAGGTACGATACCAGACCGACTTAATAAACCAACTGTTGGCTTAAGGCCAGTTATAGAATTGAGTGAGGATGGAGAGAGGATAGATCCCGATGTTTCTGTACCCACAGCGGCTACGGCCAAATTAGCGGCTATAGCTGTACCACTTCCTGAACTAGAGCCACCGGTTTCAAATAGCATTCTACCATAGGGATTGAGGCTTTGTCCTCCTACAGCACTATATCCAAGTGGACATCCGTTGCAAAAGTAGTAAGCCCATTCACTAAGATTGGTCTTCCCTAGTATTATAGCTCCGTGTTCTTTCAGTTTTTTAACAATATAAGCATCTTTGGTGCGATTGTCTTTTAGAATCACAGCTCCAGCAGTCGTAGGGAGCCCATCATAGCCAATATTATCCTTTAGCAAAATTGGCATGCCATATATCATATGTTTTCTTTTTTTCTTTTTTTCTCTATCTCTTTTCTCAGCTTCTTTAATGGCGTCTTTACTAAGACTGATTATTGAGTTGAGCGCTATATCTTTATTACCCTCAATTTGCTGAATACGGTATATGTAAAAGGTTACTAAATCTTTGTAAGTCAATTTTCCTTCATCAATCATTTTTTGAATGAAAGGAATATCTTTTTCTAATATTAAAGGCTTTAAGCTTTCATACTTTTCCTGACCGAAAGATTCAATTTCTTCCTTAAAATCTAAAGTAAGTTTAAAGTGATCTCTGACATCAGAATAGAGTATCTTAAATCTCATACGTAGCAGGGCATGATCTGAATTATAAATATAAGGAATGTTATCTACATCTATAGTAGTTTGCGATTGACAGCTAAACGAAGAGATACCCAAAAAGATAAAAAAAGAAAGGAAAGTTATGAATTTCATCTGCACAGATATTGAATTGTCACTATTAATAAAAATCAAAAATTATTGTTTACGCAGTTAATTATTATTATCTAATTATAAAATAAATATGCTATCTGAGTATATCTGATGTATCGTTTTAATTTTGAACTTTAATAAAAAAAGCCTTCAAAACTCTAGTTGTCTCGAAGGCTTTTTTATTAACTATTATTTCATACTATAAATGGTATTCCCCAGCTTCTATCAATGACTTTGCGATAAGTCTTCTGTTTTCTTTGATATTTTGAAGCGGGTATTTTGTGTATTTACGCAAGCCAGCTATCATCAAAGGCTGCAACGATTCATCTACAAAAGAAGCTATAGCATCTGTTCCATTTTTAATAGTTCTTGAAACTGCGTCGTGGTAGTAGGTTCTGAGTATAGCATCATAAACAGGCATTTTATCCGAGTACTGTGCACTTTGAGATAGTTTTTGTACACGCATAATTAAACCCTCCGCATTGTAGATATCCATGATGATGTCAGATAAATTCATCAGAACTTCTTGCTCTTCTTTGAGGTCCAAATTGCCAGACATAGCTGATTGTGCGGCCATACCCAAAAGCATGATTAATACTTTTTTCATATTGGCTATAGCTTTCATTTCTTCAGCATATGCACCAGTGAAATCATATTGTCCTGCTGTACCTTCTGTTAATTCTTTTTGTACTGCCATACCTGGTGTCATCAAATCAAATTCACCTTTCATAGCATTTTTCAGTAGAGTACTCAAAATCAATAACCTATTGATCTCATTGGTTCCTTCAAATATTCTATTGATACGCGAATCTCTATAGGCTCGGGCCACAACACCTTCCTCAGAATAGCCCATACCACCATAAATTTGAACAGTTTCATCCACTAAAAAATCCAGTATTTCGGAACCTACTACTTTTATGATGGCACATTCTATAGCATATTCCTGAGCTGAGAGGCGCTTGCTAGATGCAAAATCCTTGCCGTCAGATTTGAATTGTAATTCAGCGTTCTGTATCAGTTGTGCTGTTCGATATACAGCGGTGTCTGCCACAAACGCTCTTATTACCTGCTCTGCTAGTTTATGTTGGATGGCACCAAATGAGGCAATAGGTCTTTTAAATTGTTCTCTTTCTTTGGCATATTTTACAGATACGTTCACTAGACTTTTGATGCCTCCTAGGCAAGATGCTCCCAACTTAAATCTTCCTGTATTCAATACATTGAATGCTATTAAGTGTCCTTTACCTATCTCGCCCAATAAGTTTTCTTTGGGAACTTTGACATTTTCAAAAAAGACCATTCTAGTAGAAGATCCTTTTATTCCTAATTTTTTTTCCTCCGCTCCTAAGGTTAAGCCTTCCATACCTTTTTCTACGATTAATCCTGTAAATTTATCGCCATCTACTTGTGCAAAGACAGTAAAAATGTCAGCAAAACCCGCATTGGTTATCCACATCTTTTGGCCGTTCAATATATAATGTTGTCCGTCACCAGATAGTACCGCTGTCGTTTTGGCTGATAAAGCATCTGAGCCACTTGAAGGCTCTGTAAGGCAGTAACTGGCTTTGAGCTCACCTGTAATGAGTTTTGGTAAATATTTTTGTTTTTGTGCTTCAGTGCCATAATATAAAAATGGCAACATACCTATACCCGTGTGTGCATTGTATGGCACGCTAAAAGAACCAGATGGTCCTACTTCTTCACCCACTAAGGTATTGGTAATATAATCCATATCACTACCGCCATATTCTTCTGGCATATGTGTGCCCAATAGACCTAACTCAGCAAATTTGTCCATCAATTGTGGCATGAGTCCATCTTCAAGTTTTTCTACTCGCTCGCGCACAGGGTCTATTTCTTGTGCTACAAAGGATTTGATAGTATCTTTAATCATCAACTGTTCTTCAGTGAAATCTTCAGGGATGAACATGTCTTCAAAATCACTATCTTTAATCAAAAATTCGCCGCCGCGCAGCACTTTTAAGGTGTCTTTAGTAGGTGTCATGATATTGTTAGTTTAAAAATTTAACTCAAAGTTAAATAAATATTTTTAACCAAACAAACAATTAACAAAAAATTATGAAAAAAATCAATTTTATCAATAATTTAGATAAAAAATTACTATACTCTAAGTAAAAATATATAAATCGTAATGTTTATTGGAGCTATTCTTTTTTATTTGTAAAGATATTGATTTTCAATTTTTTTCAAATAGAAATTGGATATTAATCTAGATTAATTTTAATATATGAAAACACTTTTACTTTTGTGACATTATTTAATAATAACTGAATATTAAAATAACAAATCATGGAAGAGAAAAAAGGTCGCCGAAGTTTTTTTAGAAAATTGGCAATAGGTAGTGTCTCTTTAGCGGCAGCGCCTATCATAGAGAATAGTAAAAATACAAACATGAGCAACATCAAAAAAACAATAAAAAATATCAGATCTTTGGGTTTTCAATGGCAAACTATGGATCCATTTTTATTTTGTGTACATCACGAAGACAAATACCCTAAAGGAAATGAAAAAATGGGACCAGCGACTTCTCTTCAAGGAAGGGATTTAGGTCAAGATTTTAATATTAAGGACGGTTGGCGTATGTACCATGGCAAAGTAGTACCAGGGTTCCCTGGACATCCACATAGAGGCTTTGAGACATTGACTGTGGTACGCGAAGGTATGGTAGATCACTCTGATTCTGTGGGTGGTCTCGGTAGGTATGGTGATGGAGATCTTCAATGGATGACTGCTGGAAAGGGTATTTTACATTCTGAGATGTTTCCATTGATCAAAGAAGATAAAGACAATCCGCTGGAGCTTTTTCAAATATGGCTTAATCTTCCTGCCAAAAGCAAGATGGTCGCACCTGACTATAAAATGTTCTGGAGCGAAGACATACCCAAATTTAACCCAAAAGAGGGTGTATTATTGGAAGTACTTGTAGGAGAGTTATTTGGAAAAAAATCACCAGAACCACCTAATAATTCTTGGGCATACAATCCAGATAATTATGTGGGTGTATATAATATCCACATCGAACCCAACACTTCTTTCACATTACCAGCTACAGCTGAAGGTATTAATAGGACACTGTACTATTATCAGGGAAACAGTCTAAAGATAGAAGATACCCATATTAGAGAGTATCATGCAGTAGATGTAGAGTCAGAAAATAATGTCATATTGAATAACGGAAGTGATGTAGCCAAAATATTAGTATTGCAAGGTAGGCCGATAGAAGAACCTGTGGTGCAGCACGGCCCGTTTGTCATGAACAGTCGTCAGGAAATACAAGATGCTTTCCAAGACTACCAAAATGGTGCATTTGGCTCTTGGCCATGGAAAACTTACGACCATGTACATGATAGAAGTTTAGGCAGGTTTGCGAC
>DAIPYV010000016.1:0-29250 GCA_036782555.1 Saprospiraceae bacterium | reverse complement strand
ATATCATGAATAGTAAAAATGGAAATAAACGCTAAAATAAACAACTCCGAAACTTCAATTAATAATGGATATCACTTACCATAAATATTCTACCTTTGTATCAATAAATATTCAGCTCATGGCATTCAATAAACCCTCAAGAAAGAAAATATCCTATAATATATCGCCCTCTTTTAAAGAGTACTTACATGAGCATAGCCGCTTGATAAAATTACCCATTCAGTATGATGACATGACACAATATATAGCTAGTGCTCCTCTTATCAACAGTAAAGGAGAGGATACCTTTTGGGAAACTGTTTACTACAGTGAATATGATCAAGAACGGATTTTTGATGACCTGTGTTATGTTTATGCCCTTCTTAAAACAGATGGAGACATCCAGGTCATCGAACACTTAACGGTCAGTCGGGTTGACTACTGTATTTTTGGCAATACAAAACCATTTAGAGTTCGTATTATCAACAAATTGAATGACAACTATGATCATTTTTATATCAAAAAAATAGATGCCTCACGGGTGTATGGTTTAGAGTTAGAAGAACTTTTGTCACCTAACAACATCTTATATTTGGTAGATAGTGATACATTGATAGAGGAACACGTAGCTGGACTACCTGGTGATGACTTCATCAAAACACATGAAAATCTAGATGCTTTCAATCAGATCCGAGTAGCCAAAGAGTTCATAAAATTTAATGAAAGGTGCTTTGTTCAGTTGCTAGGCGATATGCGTGCTTACAATTACATTGTGGACATAACGCCAGATATTGAAGGGTCACAATACCGCATCAGAGCCATAGATTTTGACCAGCAATGCTATGAAGGCCGCAAACAGTTTTATCTACCACAATACTTTAAAGAAAATAATGGTATATTGCATTTTGGCTTCAAAAATTTGACTCAAGACTCTGTACGTCAATACCAACTCGAAGAAAGGTCACTCATCGCTCGCCGCGCAAAAATATCTAAAGAAAGACTCAACAAATTGCTCAAATGTATGGTGGAAGATACATTGTCATCACCTGAAAAAGTACGCGAACTACGAGAATCCCTAGCTGAACACCATCAAAACAAGATTTATTTCCAATGTGAAACGATGGGAAGCATTGTACTCCAAAATCTTAAATTGGTTATCCAAAAAGAATTTACTCAAAGCATTATAGAGATTTAAAAGTTGAATAATTTATAATCAATCATCTATTTCTACAAGGCCCCTTGTCAAGACTTCACCACCATTACCGATGTTAAGTAAAGGGTTCTGTGCAGTATTGTTTTGGGAAACAAGCCTAATGTTTTCCAGAACAACTTGAGCATCTGAGATATTTATGCCAGCTCCGCTCATATTTGTAAAATCAATATTGATTGTAGGTATATCCATGTCCAACATACCCATTATTGTTAAAGGCTTATCAATGATTAATTCCTGTGTTAATAAAGTCTGGGTTGCTGTCGGTAGGTCGTATACTAAAATATCATCAGTATCTGCACACACAATAGCATGTCGCAAAGATCCAGGACCTTCATTATTGGAATTGACTATGCGCCTACACAGACCTGGTAGGGTATTTTTCCCTTCCGATATAGGACTAAATTCATTGCTGAGTTCATCGCATACGCATCTTGTAGTTATTTTTTGTGATGGACCATCTTGATCATAAATAGGCAATGTTGTGGACCAATCATCCATATCATTTCTGTATTGAAGTGTAGAACCCAAAGGACAAGGATTTACCAATGGTTCTAATATTTGACCGCCCAACACCGAACAATCATTTTGACAAGTACTATTAATGATTTCAACCTCTGTGGGTGCCTCTGCCAATAACGGACAAGGAGTCAAAACCCCACCGGTAATAATTAGGGAAAAACTTTGAGGACCATCAGTAATATTACCCTTGTGTGTGATACGCAATGTATATATACCGTCATCAGCTTGAGAAATATTTATAACTTCAACATTATCTCTAAAATTATCTCCCGTAGTAGCAGGTGAGGAAGGATTGGATGGATCCAGAACATAAGGCGAAAAGGTGTCATTCAGCTTCCATATTCTCATATCCAAATCATTGACCAACATCGGAGTGGTACCATTTAAAGTCGGAGCTGTAGGAGTACCTGGAACATCTGTCCAAACTAAAGAAGCCCGCAAACTGTCCGAAGTTTCCACCTGAATAAAATATATCAAAGTATCCCCATTAAAAATATCTTCTTCTAATATGACCGCCTCTCCGACATCTGCCTGACTCATTATTTCAGCAGCTTTTCTTGTATCCATCAGTCCCCAACCAAAACGATAGTCAGGTCCAGGGTGGCCACTTATCATATCATCAGCACTATGTAATATGAGTCCTTTTATAGTTGAAGCCAAGAGCTCTGTTCCTGGATGTAAATTATTTTGATGCTCTAGAAGTAAGCCAATGGATCCACTAATCATAGGACCAGACATAGAAGTACCACTTGTATTGTAATAATGGGAGTTATTGTCACTACCTGTAGAATAGACTGATAATCCCTTGGCTACTATGTCAGGTTTAACACGTCCATCATCAGTAGGTCCCCAGCTACTAAAAGAAGTCATCGCACTAGCACTTGAAACTGCACCCACTGATATTATATTTTTTGCAACGCCTTGGTGAGAAATACAGTCGTACCCATCTACACCGCCACCTGTCTCACGTGTAGCAGTACTTATCTGCCAACTTCCAGCTTGTGAATCCCAAAAATAATGGCTTGCTCCAGGATTTGGACCTTTACCTCTATCGTTTCCTGCAGATTTGACTATTAGATAGTAAGGCGCATTGTAAATCAATTCATCCCAGTCAGCTGCATAACTATCATAAAACCCAAAAAAGTAATCTTCTTCCTCGCTGATATTAGTATTTCCAAACCAATGCCACTCTCTATTACCACTCCAACTACCTTCTGCCCATCCCGTAATAAAACCATAAGAATGTTGAGATACATTAAGACCATTCATAGCGGCTGCTATCATTTCGTTTGTATCAAAATTCCAATCATAAGCATGCAGTTGGGAAGCATAAGACATTCCTTTTGCGCTAGCATTGACACCAGATGCCATAAGTGTTCCCGCTACGTGTGTTGCATGTCTTGTATTTGTGGTCGCACCGTCTATTTGATTGACTCTTCCCACCAATTCTTGATGTTCTGCCCGGACCCGACCTGAATCCCATATACCCAAAGTAATTCCATTCCCACTTAAATCCAGTCCAGCACCTCCGCCAGAATACACTCCACTACTTTTTATTAAACTAGCTCCACCAGAATTGTAAGTGGTAAAATAATAAAGTTTTTGGTCATCCAATACATTAATCTCATACTGTCTTTCTTCATCATTATTACTCTTCAGTGGTAGATTTTGTTCTGATAAAACCCTATATGCATCCGCTTTTTTTATTTCGTTAGTAATACGTACTCTCTCCGCTAATCTTTGCAAGTTTTGAGAATTATTTGTTTTTTGGCTATACGAAGTATGAAAAAAAGCTATGAATAATACATAGATAATGATAATGTGCTTCATGGGGTGAAATATTACTACAATCTAAAACATGTTTATTGAGTTTTCGTTTTGGAAAAACTGAAAAAAATATATGTAATATCTGATTTTTTATCAAATATTAAAAGTATCGTCTGCTGAATAAGTCACTTATCTCATTTTGAATATTGCCATCGATGAGGTAGTATATCAAAAAATAAGCTAAAGCAAACATAAATATAATGAAGAATGCAATACCAAAGGTTAACAGACTTTGACAACGTGAACTGCTAGCGAGTGGGTGCGAGAAGTTTGTCTTTGGTCGTAGTTGTATATTTATTGCAAAGGGAAGATTCTCAAATCGATAAAAAGCATATGGAGTGTAATAATTATTTACGACCAGTCTGATTAACGTTCATTTGGTTTTTAATGGTTTCGTCTCATTCAAATAGAGTAAAGCTGCGCTGCTGAATCCCTTTTTTTAAACTAGTCCTTTTTGATCTAACTACATGTTTTCAGCTTTTGTTAGACCTTCATAAACTGATTTCAGACCTTTCAAATCAGTCATATTGTAAATATTGGCTTCAGCTGAGGGATTCCAATTTTCCAATTCAAAATTATCTGTAGATTTTTGAGCCAATGAATTGACCTCCGGAGGATAACTCTGAGTATAGAACAAAACCACTACTCCCAAAACAGCGATGAATAAAGCCGCTATGGATAGTTTTTTGTAAATAAGCATTCTGTTTCTAAGTTTTTTATTTTCGAGACGCATATGTATTGTATCCCAAGATTTTTCTGCAGGTGCTACTTTATAGGATTTTCCTAATTTTACCCATTTACTGTTTGAATGTTTATTCATTTTATTTGGACTGATTTATGTTTTTTTTTATAAATATCGAGAAGTTTTTTCTTGGCTAATATGAGTTGAGACTTTGAAGTGTTGATGCTAATACCTAATTGTTCCGCTATTTCTCTATGCTTGAGCTCTTCAAAGACATATAAATTAAATATAGTTCTGTATCCTATTGGTAATTCATCCAACATGGATAGTACTTCACTGAACTCCTCAATTGGGGGCAATTCTTCTGATTGCTGCAAAATATCCTTATCAGAAATCTCAACCGTCATATGAAGATTATTTCTTTTTCGGAGCCACATGAGACATTCATTTATCATAATCCGTCGTACCCAACCTTCAAAACTACCATCACCTTTATAACTTGACATCTTATCATAAACTTTAAAAAAAGCTTCAATGAAGACATCTTCAGCATCTTGAGCACTTTTAATATACCTAAGACACACCGCATACATTGTATCTTTATACATATCATATAAGGCTTTTTGAGCCTCAGAGTTTTGCTTTTTGCACTCTTTGATGATATGTTCTAATGATTTGTTCACGTATTCAAAATACTATTTTTAATATTATGTAGATGCAGTAGCATAAAATATTGGTGTAATTTTATAAAACATTTTTTAATATCTATACTTAAAAATCCATCTTGCCTCCATTTAGTTTTAAATATTCTTCTTTTTTTTCATAATCGGGCATGATACCTCTGACTATTTTCCAAAATCTATCAGAATGGTTCATTTCATGAAGATGTGCTAACTCGTGTACTACCACATAGTTTATGACATCATCAGGCGCAAAAAGTAAACGCACGCTAAAATTTAGATTTTTTCCTGTAGAACAACTCCCCCAATTAGATGTATTATACTTGAGCCTAACACCATTTATAGGCTTTTTTATAAAGTATTGATTATAATAGTTTACCTTTTCCACTATTTTGGGAAGAAAATAACCTTGCGCAAATTTTATCAACAAAGATTTTATCAGCTTTTGTACATCATATCCTTCTTTTTGAGGAATTTTTAGTATTAATATGTCATCATCACCCATTTTGATATATCCAGTACTCCTGTCTTCTTTATGAATATTTAAAATAAATACTTCGCCTCCTATTTTCCATAGGTCACCATGAGCATACAATTTTATGTCTAAGTATTTATCCAAAACGTGTGGCTTCTTTACCTTCAATTCTTTGAGCCAATTAGTGGCCCAATCCAAGTGTTTGGAAACTTGTGAACCCAAAATAGGTACCCTAGGTACACGCAAAATTACAGACTTACCACCTAAAGAAACACGAGCTCCCTGCCTGTATTCTTGAATAATTTTGATAGGTATTTTCAATCCATCTATGTCCACATAGTATGCCATTGAAACAGTTGTTATCCTTTTGTTCTCTCAAATTCCTGCATCAATCCAATGAGTACCTCTACTCCTTCTAAAGGCATAGCATTATAAATCGAAGCTCTAAATCCGCCAACAGATCTATGTCCACCCAATCCAGAACATCCAGCCGACTTACAGTTAGCTAAAAACTCCGCTTCCAAGCCTATATCTTTTAGCAAGAAACAAACATTCATATTAGACCTATCCTCTACATTGGTGGGTGAATGAAACAATGGGTTTCTGTCTATTTCTGACCACAGAAGACCCGCTTTGTGTTCATTTATCTTTTGAATAGCTTGTACACCTCCTTGGTTTTTAACCCATCTCATTGTCAACATTGAAACATATACTGGAAATACTGGCGGTGTATTGTACATGGATTCACCATTGATATGATTGGTATAGTTGAGCATGTTGGCCAAATTCCTTTGGACCTTTCCTAAAGCTGATTTTTTAACCAACACTAAGGTAGCACCCGCAGGTCCCATATTTTTTTGCGCACCCGCATAAATCAAGTCAAACTTATTGATATCAAAAGTACGACTAAAAATATCAGAGGACATATCCGCTACTAATGGAACAGATGTCTCTGGAAAATTCTTATATTGGGTGCCATAAATAGTATTATTACTAGTTACATGTAAATATTTATAATCAGATGATATTACATATTCTTTGGGAATATAGCTGTAATTCTGGTCTTTTGATGAAGCTATTACATCTATATGCCCATATAATTTTGCATCCTTTATTGCTTTGGACGACCAAGCTCCTGTGTCAATGTATCCTGCCTTTTCGTCGTCGTTTAAAAGGTTCATGGGTGCCATGGCAAATTGTAAACTTGCTCCTCCTCCTAAAAATAGGGCTTCAAAATCTTCTCCAGCACCTAAAAGTTCTTTGGCCAATAATCTTGCCTCATCCATCACAGCCACAAAATCTTTTGACCTATGTGAAATCTCTATCAATGATAAGCCTGAATTATTAAAATCTAGCACAGCTTGAGCTGCTTCTTGTATGACTTCCTTGGGTAAAATAGCCGGACCGGCAGAAAAATTATAAGGCATAATTTAAAAATATTTATTTTTGTTTATTTATGGCACAAATATAAAAACAAACACCAACATATAGTGTAACTTTTGATTAATATAGTGTTAAACCATTCTTGTGTGAAAAAGCAAAAACTAGACTTTAATGTATTTTAAATGTTAATATCCTATTTTTTGGAATGAATACTTTAATAAAAATAGCCCAGTATTCAACTTTTTTTTAATATTTGCGTCTTTATTGGAAGTAACTTATTGAAAAATTGTCTAAATAGAGTTTAGACATTCTAAATATTATAATTATGGAAGTTTTTCAAATTCTTGACATATGTTTTTTGATCAGCGGTCTAGGAGCGTTGAAATTCTCACATAAAAAAGTGACTAATAATATTCAAATCCAAGTCTACCGCAATCAAATCAAAGAAAAGCTAAATAGCAAGCTAGCTGTAATGAATATTAGATTTTGACATCCTTTCTCTCTTATAATTTTTTATACAAATCAAAACTCTTAAATTTTGGAAAAGGAATTAATTGCAAAAAATTACACAATAAATATCAATGATTTACCCTCTATTTCCAAATATTTGGACACGAATACTTATTCTAAAATCTTTATCCTAGTTGACGATAATACAGAAAAATACTGCTTACACAAAATTATAGGTTATCTTCCTGAAAACGTACAAATTATTAGAGTAGCTTCGGGAGAAATTAATAAAAATTTAAATACATGTCAGAAAATTTGGAAAAAACTCATCAATAATGGAGCTGATAGGTATTCACTTTTGATTAATTTGGGAGGGGGTGTCGTCTGCGATATGGGAGGTTTTTGTGCAGCAACATACATGCGAGGCATAGATTTCATTCAGATTCCCACCACTTTATTGTCTATGGCTGACGCTTCTATAGGAGGTAAATTGGGAATAGATTTCAATGCATATAAAAATATAGTAGGTTTAATTTCTGATCCTGAAGCAGTTTTTGTTATAACAGATTTTTTAGAAACGTTGCCTTACGATCAGTTAAGAAGTGGATATGCCGAATTATTAAAACATGGTTTAATTTCTGACCAAAAGGTTTGGAAACAACTGTCTGTTGAATCAGATATTGTATCTTTGGATTATAATTCTATTATCACTAAGTCCATCTCCATTAAAAAAAATATTACAGAACAAGACCCTAATGAAAAAGGATTAAGAAAAATATTGAATTTTGGTCACACCATTGGACATGCTTTAGAATCCTATTGGTTAGAATCATCAACACCACTGCTACATGGTGAAGCTATAGCTATAGGAATGGTAGCTGAAGCTTACATATCTTATAGCCTAGGAAAAATTTCTGAAGAAGATCTCTTTGAAATAAGAAAATCAATTATCAATCTGTATGGCCACAAGCGTAAATACGTAAAACCCATAGAAAAAATAATTTCTTATCTGAAAAGCGATAAGAAAAATTACGGAGACAATATTAACATGTCTTTACTAGATGGTATTGGTTCATCTTATTACGACGAAAAAGTTACTCCAAAAATGATATATCAGAGTTTATTTTTCTATCGGGAAAAGATGTAGTTTTGTACAAAATCTATTTTCATAAAAACCTAAAAATTATGATTTTATAAGAATTTAATAACAGATACTACTTCAAGTGTAGCACATTAACAAAATGAAGTCTCTAAGGTGACAAAGTTCTATATCTATCCTTCTATCGCCTCCAAAAATTCCACTTCAGTCATAATTTCTACAGTTCCAATACTTTGGGCTTTTTTAAGTTTTGAACCCGCTTTTTCTCCTACTACCAATATATCCAGATTAGAGCTAACAGCTGATATGTTTTTTGCTCCAGCATTTGCCGCTTTGGCTTCAGCATCCTTACGGCTCATCGTCTGCAAAGTACCTGTGAAGAGTATGGTCTTACCCGAGAATATAGCATCGTCTGCTATCTTCAGCGGTTTATCTTCTTCTTTTTGATTTAAATTGACTCCATAGATTTCCATACGTTGGAGCATGTCGATATTAGAAGGCTCACTAAACCATGCCATGATATTTTGAGCTACAACTGGACCAATATCTTTGATTTCAGTAAATTGGTCCACAGTCCAATATTGAAGATCCAATACGTGTTCAATATGTTCTGCAATGAGTTTTCCTGCTCTCTTGCCAAGATGATGGATACTCAAGGAGTGCAATAATTTTTGGATAGGATTATTTTTGGCCTTTTCTACTGAAAACTTAATTTTTTCTGCGGAACGATGACCAAAACCTTCTAGTTGAGCTATTTTGTCATAATCTAAATGGTATATATCACTAATATCCTTAACCCAACCCAATTCATAAAATCGCTCCACATACGACTTGCCAAAACCATCAATATCCATGGCTTCCTTTGACACGTGAAAAATAATTTTTTGAAGATTCTGAGCACCGCAAACACAATGAGGACAACGCCATGCAGCTTCCCCTTCTTCTTGTACGAGTCTGACTGGATGATTTTCAGGACTTGCTGGACATATCTCAGGAAAGACTATAGGTTGTTCCTCTCCAGTCCTTAATTCCGAAAACGATTTAACAATGTAAGGTATGACATCTCCAGCTCTTTCCACGAGTACTGTGTCGCCGATTCTCAAATCTTTAGACCTTATGAATTCTTCATTATGCAAAGAAATAGAAGAAACTGTGACACCCGCTAAATAAACAGGAGATATTTTGGCAACCGGAGTGATGGAGCCTACTTTACCTACTTGATACTCTACCTTAAGCAGTTTACTTGTGGCTTGCTTGGCTTTAAATTTAAAAGCAATGGCCCATCTAGGATGATGTGATGTAGCGCCGAGTCTGTCTTGTATATTTAAGTCATTGACCTTTATGACCATACCATCTATTTCGTAAGGAAGATCATCGCGTACAGTTTCACTTTTTTTCACAAAATCCTTGACTTCTTGTATGTTTTTACAGAGTACCATCTCTTGATGTGGAATTTTGAAACCCTTTTGCCCAAGATATTGAATACCATCGTGTTGTGTCCCGATGGTTTTCAAAATATTTTGACCATTTTCGTCAGCTGCATAAGCTATTTGATATATAAACGCTTCAAGGCCTCTTTTGCGAGTTTCATATGGGTCTTTAGTCCTAAGCCCTCCTGTGGCAGCATTGCGAGGATTAGCAAACAATTGTAAACCTTGTTCAGACCGCAACTTGTTTATGGCCTCAAAAATATCTTTTCGTATAAGGGCTTCTCCTCGTAGTTCAATCTTATAAATACCTTGTTCGCTAAATGGGGCTTTAAGAGGAATAGTGGGCAACGTTTTGAGATTAGAAGTAATTTCTTCCCCTTCTACACCATTCCCTCTTGTAGCGGCTCTTATCAAAACATCATTTTCGTAAATTAATGCTATACTGCCCCCATCATACTTTGGTTCTACACAGTAAGCAACTTCTGCGTCGTCTGGCAATCCCGCTAATTTTTTGACAGATTTATCAAAATCCAGCAAATCATCATCATTATAAGAATTGTCCAAAGACAACATAGGCACTGTATGTGCCACTTTTTTAAAATCGTCAGTTATGTCTACACTTACACGCTGAGTAGGAGAATCTGGAGAGACCCATAGAGGATTAGCAGACTCAATGGCTTCTAGCTGTTTGAAAAGCATATCGTATTCAAAATCGGATATGAGAGGGTCATTTTCTAGATAATATTTCCTCTCATGAAATATCAGTAAATGACGCAGCTCAGTTAAATTTTCTAAAATTGCTGGTTTTTCTAAAAATCTTTTAGTTAACTCTAAATATTCTCTTTGTTTTTCAGCTGAATACATATTTGCTTTTTCAAAATTGAGGACAAAGATGGCTATTTTTAGAATTTATTAAACAAGTTTTTAAAAAAAAATCATCAATTTGTTCCATCGGTTGATTCTATTGAAACCTAGAGGGCGGGTAGTTTTAAGGTCGAGGACACAGCTGAGTCGTATTAAAGTAAGAATAGTAGTCAAAAAAATAAAAAAAAAGACATTTTATTTGTCATTTATTCAGAACTGATTACTTTTGGTCAACTTTTACTAAAACAATCAAAACATGCAACTTACCACTCGAATACAATTGTCTTCCATGATGTTTCTTCAGTTTTTTATTTGGGGAGCGTGGTTCGTGACTTTAGGGACGTTTTTAGGTGCTAATCTTAGTGCAGTTGATGGACAAATAGCTCAAGCATTTAGTACGCAATCATGGGGCGCCATTATCGCACCATTCATTATTGGCCTCATAGCTGACAGATATTTCAATGCTGAGCGCATACTGGGGGTACTTCATCTCGTAGGAGCACTTTTTTTATTTTATATGTCACAATCCACTGACTTCCATGCATTTTATCCATTAGTTTTAGGGTATATGGTGATGTACATGCCTACTTTGGCATTGGTCAATTCAGTTTCTTTTTAC
Source organism: Saprospiraceae bacterium (assembly GCA_036782555.1). Lineage (GTDB taxonomy): Bacteria > Bacteroidota > Bacteroidia > Chitinophagales > Saprospiraceae > OLB9. The sequence goes on along the minus strand of DAIPYV010000016.1, from coordinate 18,030 downwards.
CAAATGAAAGATCCCGCCAAAGAGTTTTCTTATGTGAGAGTATGGGGTACGGTAGGATGGATTGTAGCTGGCCAAGCCATTTCATATGTATTTGGGTGGGATGCAGAATCAGCTATAAGTTCAGGATTATTAAAAAATACATTTCTGATGGCATCCGTGGCTTCTTTAATCTTAGCCATATTGAGTTTCACCCTTCCAGCTACTCCGCCCAAATTAGATAAATCCCAAAAAATAAATATTAAGGCTATATTAGGGCTTGATGCACTCAAATTATTAGGTGATAGAAACTTTTTAGTCTTCTTTTTATCTTCTGTTTTGATATGTATCCCTTTAGCATTTTATTACCAATACACCAACCCATTTTTAGTGGAATCAGGTGTAGAAAATGCAACCGGTAAAATGACTTTAGGACAAATGTCAGAAGTAGCCTTTATGTTATTACTTCCTATATTTTTCACTAAATTTGGTTTTAAAAAGACCATCCTAGTGGGTATGTTGGCTTGGGTACTGAGATACATCTTATTTGCATACGGCAATGCGGGCGAGTTGAGTTTTATGTTTATAATCGGCATTGCTTTACATGGTATCTGTTATGACTTCTTCTTCGTAAGTGGACAGATATACACCGACTCCAAAGCGGGCGAGAAAATAAAAAGTGCTGCTCAAGGTCTCATCACATTGGCGACTTATGGAGTAGGTATGCTCATAGGATTCTGGACTGCCGGCAAAATTGCTGAAAAGTACTCAGGTGATTGGCAAAGCATTTGGATGTTTCCAGCCATTTTTGCAGGTATTGTAGCATTAATATTCTTATTGAGTTTCAGAGATGAAAAAGTAGAATATCAGAAATAAATGAAAGTCATAGATGCCATTATCCCAAAATTAGAAAACCTTATTCCTTTTATCTTTGGCCTATATTTTGGTTTGTTTTGGAGCTTACTAAGCTATGAAAAGATATTTGCACACAATCATATTATCATTGATAGCTCCTTAATATTATTTATAAGCTTATTGAGTTTTATTCCAATAATAATTATGCTTGTAAATAAAAATGAAATAGAGCAAAAACCTTTCCCATTTGTGATAACAATTGGTATATTAGCGGGGATAGTGTCTATCTTATTTCCTTTTGTTGCTAAAATGATACCATTAATACATGGTTTTATAATTGCATATCTTTTTTTTAAAACAGTTTTATCATCTTCACCCTGGCGAAATTTGAATCATACTTATTTGGGTTTGATGCTTACATATATTTTATCCCAAATAATGCCAATGGAATACACACTTATTTCTATTGCAATATTCATCCTTTTGTCATTAATAATATGGATAGTAGCTTGGCGCGGTTCACTTCCGGTATTACCCCAAGTTTCAGAGGTCAATTGGAAAAAAAACTTGCCTACAATATTGATAGTGAGCCTTCTCATCACTGTAGAGGTACAGTGGATATTTTGGCACTTTGTGATTGAAGACAATAGTCCCAATAACCATACAACTGCAAAATATTTAGGCGTGTTGTTATTAATTGTTTTAATACGTCATACCATGCGTTATGTTCCCAAAAGATGGACTTCTCTTGGTGTTCTGTTTTCATTGGGCTTACTAGCAACATTCGGCTTAGGTATGCTCTATACATGGGATTTATATTTTTTGTTTATACTTATTTTTGGAACTAGTTTTGCCCTTTTACTCCCCAAATTATTGCAGCATTTTAATTTTCAGTGGTCTCCCTCGGTGATGTACACAGTTTTAGCTTTTGTTATTATCTCCTTTGTAATCTCTGGCCTTTGGGGTGAGAATCATGTAAATTTCATTGCTAAAATGGGTATGCCTTCAGAATGGATATTTATCTCCTTTTTACAAGGCTGGACCAAAGAATTAGCCAGTCTTTCAGCGCTATGTACAGTTATTTTGGGAGTAATATATATAAAAAAGAAATGATTGTGTTTGTATTTCATTACCAAACTATCATGTACAATTTAGAATCAAATCAAATTTGTAAATATTATGGTGATTTATAATAACTTTTATTCTTTATTAACTTTGAGTCATGTTACATTAAACCCAAATTTATAATTTACTTAATTTAGATAATACAAAATATTCCATCTTGTCAAGAGCTTGAGTAGTCGATAAGTCACCTTGTTTTAGCTGTCTTAAGACTTCTTCATAATTGGTTTTATAGTCGTCCATACTAGCAAAAATAGACTGTATCGTTAATCTCATTTGCTTTTGAAACCACACAATATCTTGCTCTTTCCTCCTGTACTCTAATAAATTTAAACTATTGAGCTCTGTTTTAAATGCCAAAATCGCATCCAAAACTTTGTCCATGTCGCGTCCCTCGATAGCTGATACTTTTATGACAGGTGTGACCCATGATGGAATTTCATGGTGAAATAATTTCAAAGCTTGCGAATAAAATGTCTGCGTCTGAAGAGCCAATTCTACCTGTAATCCATCAGATTTGGTGATGACAAAAATATCACCCGTCTCGACTATTCCACGTTTTATACCTTGGATTTCATCACCAGCACCTGGCTGCAGGAGCAAAACTGTGACATCGGTGATGTCCTTAATTTCAGTCTCTGATTGCCCTACACCAACGGTTTCTACTATTATAAAATCAAATCCCGCTGCTTCACACAATCTGATAACATCTTTTGTATAAGTCGCTATTCCACCGAGTACATTACCCGATGATGACGGTCTAACATAAGCTTTAGGATTTATAGAAAGTAAAGGCATACGTGTTTTATCACCCAAAATACTTCCTTGGGTTTTTTGGGAACTAGGATCAATAGTAAGTACTGCAGGTTTGTACCCTTGGTCTATTAAAAATAGTCCAAAACTCTCAATTAAAGTACTTTTACCCACACCTGGCGTTCCTGTGATACCTACTCTGATAGAATTAGGTTGAGTGGATTTTAGTACCTCGTTCAATGCTTTTAGAGCAATGTTTCTTTTGGCGGGTAAATTGCTTTCTATGAGTGTAATACATTCACTCAGTATATATCTATTGCCCTCATGAAGACCTTGAACAAAATCACTTAAGCTCTTTTCCTGTCTTTTTTTGATTTGAAAAAGAGGATTAAAACCCGTGGTATTTTTATCTTGGTGAATCATGCATATGAATATAAATATGACATAAAGAATTTAATAGTCTTATTTGTTCTGACTACAGGTTATATTTTTTGTAAATTGCCAATTGAACAAGGCCAAAAACTACCCTCCATGAGATAAAACAGGTAATGTTAAATCAAAATATGATGTTATTAGTTACGCATTTTATTTTTTTGCACATCTTTAATCCGTTTAAATGGAAATTAGTCCCCATATTTTATGCACACATTTTTGGCTTCTGTAAAAAAGTGAAGGGCCTCAAATCCGCCTTCCCTACCTACACCACTATTTTTGACGCCTCCAAATGGTGTTCTAAGGTCTCTCAACAACCAACAATTGACCCAAACTATACCAAATTCTAATTTTTCAGCCATTCGATGTGCTCTAGATAAATTTTCTGTCCACAAAGTCGCTGCTAGTCCGTAATTTGTACTATTGGCATATTGTAAGACTTCTTCTTCTGAACTGAATGGCGCAATAGTCACTACCGGTCCAAAAATTTCCTCTTGGTTTGTCCGGCATGTGTGCGATAGACCCTCAATCACTGTAGGAGCAATAAAAAAACCTTTTTCACACCTACCTTCCATTTTTATGGCGTGCCCACCTGTCAAAATAGTTCCTCCTTCTTCTTTAGCTAATTGAATATAAGACAAAACTTTTTCCATATGTGGTCGTGACACTACCGCTCCGAGTTTAGACTTCACATCTAAAGGATCTCCCACTTGAAGCGCCGAAACCCGTTTTATAAAGTCGGCTTTAAATTTTTCATAAATAGTGTCTTTAATAAAAATTCTTGAACCACATAAACATATCTGTCCTTGATTAGCAAAAGAAGAGCGGACGGTTGTCGTCAACATTTTTTCGTAATCACAATCATCAAAAATAATATTGGGATTTTTTCCGCCTAGCTCCAATGATAATTTTTTGAACATTGGAGAGGCTATTTCAGCTATTCTTTTTCCAGTAGCTGTTCCTCCCGTAAAAGATATGGCCTTTATCTTTGGGTGTGCTATGACGGGCTCACCAGCATTGGGTCCCGTACCATGTACAAAATTTAGAACACCCGATGGAAACCCAATAGAAATGCATATTTCTGAAAGCAGAAAGGCAGTATAAGGCGTTACTTCGGTGGGTTTGGCCACGACTGTGTTTCCTGCAGCTAATGCAGGAGCTATTTTCCATGTCAGAAGATAGAGCGGTAAATTCCAGGGTGCAATACATCCCACTACACCAATAGGCTGCCTCAATGTATAATTTATAGCTTCATGAGCTGAATGATGTGATTGAGAGCTAAATTGTGTCAGAGCATGTGCAAAAAACCTAAAATTGCTCACAGCTCTTGGAATATCTATATTGCGCGATAGAGATATTGGCTTTCCATTGTCTTGAGACTCGGCTTGAGCCAATTTTTCAAGATTATCCTCGATCGCTTGAGCTAGTTTCATTAACCAAGCCGAACGATCATCCAAACTCAATCCTGACCACATAGGAAACGCTTTGGCGGCCGCATCGTAAGCGAGCTGTACATCCTCATGGTTTGAATCCGGGATTTTGCCATAAATTTCCCCTGTAGCAGGCTCTACATTATCTATATAATTTCCAGACGATGACGCCATTAATTGGCCATCTATATAATTACTAATAGTTACCATTCATTATGAAATTATCATTGAACCGAAAATTGAAATCCTAATTTTTTCTTTAGATTATCAGGAAGCCTAGGCAATTCAGAGCGCGGAATCAAAAGCGTGCTTACATTATGAAAATCGGCAAAAATATGGTGCTTTGCCGCTGTTGTTGCCAAATATTCATGTCCTGACGAACCTCCCGTACCCACTTTTTTGCCCAACATACGCATCACCATCTGAGCGTGCCTGTACCTCCATGTTGTAACTTGATCATCCACTTCCACCAGCTTAGATAAAAACTGAAAAGGTAAATGCAATATGGGTTCATCGCGATAAAGATTAATGAAAAGTGCCGCTAAAGTTGAGTTATAAGATAGCCTCAATTTACCATCAGCAATGAGTTGGTTGTGGTAATTTTCGTCGAGTATCTGAGCAAAATAGGTATGTGTATCTCCCAACATAGTCAAGCGCATTTGCTTAGTTTCTTCGGTCAATATATCTGTACTCATGATAGCCGCTTTTTCCTTTTCGAGCATTTTTTGTACGGCTTCTTCGTATTCTTCTTTGAATTTAAAATCACCTAGCTCCAAGAATGGTGTGCGCTCTAACCATACTTCTACCAGTTCAAATAAAGATGGACTATTTTCCAGATGTTCTAATACCCCTTTTTTATCATCAGCAAATACGCAATGATAGGGTTTACCATTGTAAGTAGTGCGATAATCAGATTTAAGGCCCAACATCACTTCCATTTCCCTAAACTGAAAACTTTGGAAACCAGATGCCGGAAAAAGATAATTTCTAAAATCCAAAAAATCTAATGGTGTCATTGTCTCCATAATGGAGATTTGTTGTACTAGTACTTTCATGATTTCTATCACGCGATTGAGCCTTCCTACGGCCACACCTATAGTCGTTTCATTGACACTATCAGCACTAAATAATTCTACCAATGACCTTAGCTCAAAATTAATCTGTTTAAACCAAAGTTCATACACTTGATGCGTGATAATAAACAGCATTTCGTCATGCGCAGGTGTGCCAAGAGCCACACTTCTCAGGTCCTGAGCCGATGTGATTTTATCCACTTGCAGATACGAGTTGTAGTGTATGGAAGTATATTTGGTTTCTTGGGGCTTTTCTTCGTTTTTACTGTGCGGACACATAGGCTGTTACTTTAATTTCAATTAGTAAATGAGGATGTGGCAATTGATGGACGGCAACTGTGGTACGTGTAGGTCCATTATAATCAAAAAAATCGCCATATACCTCGTTATAGCCACCAAAATCATTCATATTGACTAAAAAAGTAGTCACATCCACGATATCTTTCAAGTCAGCATTGACACTGTTGAGGATAGACCTAATATTTTCAATTACTGCCCTTGTTTGTTTTTTTATATCAAGGCGGGTTGTTCCCATTTCATCCACTTCCACACCTTCAAAAGTATTATCCGGCCTTCTAGATGAAGTTCCAGAAACAAAGATAAATGACCCCACAGTTTTGACGTGTGGGTATTTGCCACGTGGCTTGGCTTTATCTGACAATATAATGCTACTCATATAAAAAGTATTTAGTTAAGGTGACGTAAAGTTACTAATTTTGCAAAGATTGATGATAAAATTGAAATATTTTTTATAGAATTTAGATAGTTAGTATAAACATTTTGACATATAAAATTATTAAACGATTATTAAATCAGTAGTGAATGAACATTAATATATCGGGAAAGACCGCATTAGTTGGAGGAAGTTCCAAAGGAATAGGTCGAGCTATCGCTTTTCAATTAGCTCAAATGGGTGCCAACGTTATTGTTATGGCTCGAAGCACCGATTTACTTATGGACCTTGTGAGTCAATTACCGAGGGTACATGCCCAACAAAAACACCAGTTCATAACAGCTGATACCTCAGATTTAGATGGATTAACTCAAAAAATTAAAGATTTTTTAAAAAATAACAGTATCCATATTTTAGTGAATAATACCGGTGGACCAGCTGGAGGTAATATCATATCCGCAGAGCCCAAAGACTTTTTAGATGCCTACAAAAATCATTTATTGACTAATCATACATTGGCACACTTAATCATACCGTACATGAAAAAAGCGGGATATGGTCGTATTATTAATATCATTAGCACCTCAGTGAGAATACCTTTAAAAGGCTTGGGCGTTAGTAATACAACTCGAGGGGCAGTCGCTTCCTGGGCCAAAACACTATCCAATGAGGTGGCCTCTTTTGGTATAACAGTGAATAATGTATTACCAGGAGCGACTTCGACAGGCAGACTAGATGAAATTATAAATGCTAAAAGTGACAAAACACAAAAAGCAAAAAATAATGTAATTGAAGAGATGGTCAGCGAAATACCAATGGGTAGATTTGGTACTCCAGAAGAGATTGCTTCAACCGTTGGTTTTTTAGCCTCGCCAGCCGCTTCCTATATTACTGGAGTGAGTATACCCGTTGATGGAGGTCGTACAGGGTGTATTTAATTGGATTTAAAAAGTTAATATAATATTAATATTGAAATGAATGATAACTAATTAGATTTTTCTTCCGTCTTAAATGTTAGTTATTAAACATTAAAAAACAAAATATTTAGTATGAAAGGATTAAACTTATTTAAGTTATTTGTCATCGGTGGGATAATGTCATTATTCCTAGCATCTTGTGGAGAAGATGATATTATGGTAGTTGAAACACCACCCACAATAGAATTTGGTAGCGGGCTAGACGTTTTGACTGGTAATGCCAACTTAATTTTAGATGAAAGTTTTAAGGTGAATTTAATTGGTAGAAAAGGTACAGCCAATTTGAGAGTTTTGAGAGTGCTTGAGGACGACGTTTTAGTTGATGTCAATAGAATTACATTTCCTTTTGAAGGTGGGGCCAACCCATTGTTGTTGATTGCGAATCCTGAATCTTTAGATTTAACGCTAACCATTCAATCTCATGATATAATAGGTGAAAGAACTTATTCCTTTGTTTTGGAAGATGTTAATGGAGCTACAAACACTATTTCATTGAAGATAAACGTAGAAGGTACAGCAGTGACATTATTAGAAGGTGTACTTCTTAATCAAGGTGGACCAGCGGGAACTGGTGGTTTAGATTTAGATACAGGTACATCAACTGGCTCTGCTGACCCAAGAGCAGAAATAAGGGACGAAGGAATTGACTTAGGAAGACCAAATGCCACTAACTGGAGGCAACAAATTTCAGGAATAAATGGTTCGGAAATAAAATATCTCAAAGCTGGTCAAAACGGATTGGCAGAAAATTTTTCTTTCGGCGATATAAAAATAAAGGAACAATTAGCTTCGTTGTGGGACAATGGAATAGCTTTCACAAGAAAAAGTGCTGATAACATGCGTGATGTATCTGAAGTTGTAAGCAAAGATGATGTTTTTATTATTAAAAACGGGAACAAATATTACACAATAATTGTTAAAGATATCACTGTCACGACTAGTGACAATGACGATAGGTATGTATTAGATATTAAGCTCTAATAAATTTTTGAGAATTTTGTTGGTTGGGCTTACTGGAAATGTTCGGTAGGCCCTCTTTTTTTGTATTTCTTAGCCAGCAGTGTCAAATAAGATTTATAGAATAAGTTCAGTTCATCAAACATATTTAAAAAAAATAACTATTTTTGCAAAAATTTTGATAAGGTATGTTAGATAAATTAGAAGCTATTCAAGATAAATACTACCATTTGGAGGAAAGATTATCAGATCCGGAGGTACTAGCGGATATGAAGTTGTTTGCTAAGATCAACAAAGAATATAAAGACCTTACTGAAATAGTGCATACATTCAAGTCTTACAAAGATTGCCTCAATCAGTTAGACAGTGCCAAATCCATGCTGAAAGATACCGATCCAGAAATGCGCGAAATGGCTCAAATGGAGTATAACGAATTAAATCCACAATTAACTGAAATCAAAGAAAGACTAGATTTTCTTCTCATCCCTAAAGATCCTGAAGACACAAAGGATGTGATTATGGAAATAAGATCAGGTACTGGAGGAGATGAAGCAAGCATATTTGCAGGCGACTTGTACAAGATGTACACAAAATACTTTGAGTCCCAAAACTGGAAGGTAGATGTCTTGGACGAAAACGAAGGCACAGTAGGTGGATATAACAAAATAGTAATGGAAGTCTATGGTGCTGATGTATATGGAAAACTCAAGTTTGAATCAGGAGCTCACAGAGTACAACGCGTACCTAAAACTGAGTCTCAAGGACGTGTTCATACATCTGCAGCCACAGTAGCAGTAATGCCTAAGTTTGAGGAGGAAGAGATTGACATTAAAAAAGATGATCTTAAGACAGATACTTTTAGGGCCCAAGGTGCTGGAGGACAACATGTTAATAAAACTGAGTCGGGGGTACGATTTACCCACATACCTACAGGAATCGTAGCTGAAAGTACCGACTCTAGGTCTCAGCACAAAAACCGAGAAATAGCTCTTCAAAGGCTCTACGTAAAAATTCAAGAAGCGGCTAGACAAAAGTCTTATCAAGAACAAAAAGATCAGAGAAAATCACTTGTTGGCTCAGGAGACAGATCTGACAAAATCAGAACCTACAATTATCCCCAAAACAGAGTAACTGATCATAGAATAAATCTCACACTGTATAATCTAGATAGAATAGTAGAAGGTGATTTAGAAGAAATCATCACTTCCTTGCAGAGATATGAAAATATGAGTAAAATGGAGACGGTAGAAGATTAAATTTAATTGTATATATTTTTTTACAACAATTCTTTTCCGTCAATTACATCTCCTTTTTCTGAAAGTAATATGGCAAAAGGTTTTGTACTCTGAAATTGCCCCATAAGTATAACTATTATTACCGTCAATGGTACACTTATGGCCATACCTACTATACCCCATATCAAGCCCCAAAAAACCAAAGAAAGCAAAACAACAAGCGGGCTCAAATTAAGAGAATCACCCATGATTTTTGGCTCTACAATATTACCAATAATTAGCTGAACCGCTCCGACTAATATCAATACTAAGAAAAAAGGGCCCGTCTCACCAAACTGAAATAATGCTATAAGAGCAGGAAAAACAGTAGCAATTAGAGATCCAATATTAGGTATGAAATTAAGAATAAAAATTAAAAACGACCAAAAAAGAGCGGAATCAATACCAATTATTTTTAATATAATAAAACTTGCTAAACCCGTTATAAAGGATACAAAAGATTTTAAGGAAATGTAGCCGCTTATGGTTTCAGAAATACGTTTCAAGTTGATTTCAGCTTCAAATCTTTCTAATTTGTGAGGAAATAACTTTTTAATTTTTCCGCTAAATACGTTTTCTTCCACAAAAAAGAAAAGAACATAGAGAAGTATCAAAACAAAATCACTTAATATTTCAGTTATTGATGAAATTATAAAACTAATAACAGAATTAAGATTAAACTCGCCAAAATAAACCTTAAGCTCGGAATAAAGATTTATGTTGTATTTTTTAACTATTTCTTCATTAAATACTTGTAGATTTCTTTCATATTCTGAAATATTTTCAGTCAAGTCTTGGATATTACCTATTAATAAATTGATAATAACAGTCGCTATAAAAAATAAGATAACACTTGAAAATATACTCCAAAACCATCTAGGTAATTTTTCGCCTATGAAAGGAATATTTTCAACTTGAGACCGTATCTCCCGGATGACAAACCAAATAAGTAATGCTATTATAAGGGGAATCAAAAACTTTTTCCCTATGTAAAGTATTGCTATTGAGCCTAAAAATATAAGGATGATATTAGTGGTTTTGTTAGAGTTCATCCTCTGATGATTTATGTTTACTATTCTTCGTCAGCCTCGGCAGTCAGCTCCTTCTCTATATCTTCCATAAAGACATAATCTATAGACTCCTCTACAGTAGGTATTATGGTCAATATAGACTCTAAGCGAGATATTTCTATTAATTTTTTTACGGCGGGACTGTTGGCAGCAGCTAAAACAAAACACCCGAAGTCCTTCCATAACCTATTTGCTGTGAGTATTGCACTCAATCCTGACGAATCTACATATTTTACATCTGATAAATCAAAGATCAAATTTCTGACTCCTTCATTATTAAGTAGCACAAATTCTGATTTTAAATCAGGTGCCATAAGTGAATTCAAATTCTCTTCATTCAATTTAAAAACTGTATATCTGTCTGTTTTGTCTATCGTAAACTTCATTCTGATGTTATATTTATATGATATTTAAACACAAAAATAATATTATTATTGTAATTCAATGAATTTATAACAATACTTTAATAAAATAATCCTTAATTGATGCTACTAAAGTCTAATCTCATCACCTGTCTTGTCAAAAAACTTATATTCAAATAAATGATAATCACTACTTTGAGTAATTTTTATCCATGACTTATATTTCCACCACCATTTCATTTGTAAGCTTGGCCATCCGTCCTTTAAATAAGTAGACACAAATGGATTAGTTATTAAATGTAATTTAGAAATAGGCCTTGACTGAAAAATAAAATTAAGATCTCTCTCTATATTATCAATAACTAAGATGGATGCATTGGATTTTCCTGAACCCTGACACACAGGACAAGTTTCAGAGGTATCTATTTTTGTAACTGGTCTTGTCCTCTGTCTTGTAATCTGCATTAAACCAAACTTACTCAATGGAAGCACCGTATGTTGAGCCCTATCCCCAGACATAAATTCTTTCATTTTATTATAAAGACTTGTCTTATTTTCAGCTGAGCGCATATCGATAAAATCTACCACGATCAGCCCCCCGATATCTCTTAGTCTTAATTGGCGTGCTATTTCTTGAGCAGCTTCAAGATTTACTGCCATTGCAGCATCCTCTTGGTTGCTTTTTTGCATTTTCGGTCCACTATTAACATCTACAACATGCATAGCTTCAGTATGCTCTATGACCACATAGGCACCACTACTCATCGTAGAGGTTTTACCAAAACCAGATTTTATCTGTCTATTGATATTGAAATGGTCAAAAATATTGCGCGTTCCCTTATAATGGTGCACAATCTTAACTTTATCAGGAGCTATTGTGCCTAGGTAATCCTTAATAGAAGTATATAGTTCTTTATCCTCTATATTTATTTTATTGAAATTATCATTTAATATGTCTCGCAATAAAGAAGATGTCTTATCTATCTCACTAAGAATTTTACCCGGCTTTTTGACGTTCTTTAATTGTTCGTGTATTGTATTCCATTTATCTTCAAGCTCCTTAATATCAGTATGTAAATCAGCTACCTTCTTACCTTCAGCAGCTGTCCTAACTATTACACCAAAATTTTTAGGCTTGATACTTTCTACCAATACTTTTAATCTTTTTCTCTCCTCTTGAGAGGATATCTTTTTGGAAACCGCAATAATATCAGAAAATGGAGTAAGTACTACATATCGTCCAGGCAAGGTAATCTCACAACTCAATCTTGGGCCTTTAGAAGAAATAGGCTCTTTTAGAATCTGAACCATTACAAAGTTTTCTTTATTAAGTACCTGATCTATTTTCCCGTTTTTGGGGTTATCCGTTTCCAATTCAAAAGAATCTAAAAGGCGCCCTTTATAAGTGCCATTAATCACTGAGTTGGTATATTTAATCAATGACCTTATCTGAGGACCGAGGTCAGTATAATGCAAAAATGCATCACTTCTATAACCTACGTCCATAAAAGAGGCATTTAAACTTGGCATGATTTTCTTGACGCCAGCCAAAAAAATATCTCCCACAGACGTATTATTATTGGTCTTTTGACTGTGCAATTCCACCAACTTATTGTCTTCTACTAAGGCAATTTCCACCTCGTTGGGTGAAGACTTAATCACTAATTCCTTTTCCACATTTTTTTTGTCTAATGTTTACTAAAAAGTTTAACACTATGTAGGATTTACATTTTGATTTATTATAGTATATCAAACTAAATAAATCGAGTATTTATTTAAGTTAGCGTTTATCAAATAGACTTAATACTATTTTAAAAAATCTACTCACATAAAACTCAACAGTATAACTAATACTATTAAACCCTAACACAAAAAATGCCTATGTAAATAATGAGATGATAAATCACAATCTATCAAAATAAGAGATAAATATATATGACAATTTTCCATAGTTAAACCTGATATTAAAGCAATTCTAGAATGAAACTTAATCTGATTTCCTAAATGCTTCATCAGGCTAGTTTAGCCCCTTTTATTGTTTTAGAATTTTTACATAAATCAAATTTTGTAAAAATCCTTTTATTTTTTCTTTTCTTCGTTTGTCTTTTGACAATCTAGGATCTCCAAGTTTGAAAGTATCAAATTCAGACAGTTTGTATTTTGTATAGAGGACTATTTTATCTTCTTTTCTTAGGTTTAAGTATTTTTCTAATTAGACAAAAATCTCTCTTGTCTTGATTTACATAGGTACTTTAATTAAAGTTTGACTCATTGAGGTGTTTTATTGAATTAGTAAAACAATCCAATAAGCCAAACCTTATCTAAACAGACCTATTACTTCTTCTTCTTATGTCTGTTTTTTCTTAATCTCTTTTTACGCTTATGCGTCGAAATCTTATGACGTTTTCTTTTTTTACCACAAGGCATACTTAAAATATTTTAGAATAATTAATTAATTGATACATTTATTTTCGTACTCTTTAGCTTTTTGTTCAAGTCCTGCACTTTTGTAGGCACTCGCTAAGAGACATATTGTATTTTTATTTTCAGGCTCTATACTAAGAGCAGACTCTAATCTTTCTATCGCTTTATCTATTTGATTCGTTTGGATTGCTAACCTACCCAATTGATTTAATACCACGACGCTTTTAGGATACTTTTCATTTAAGTCTCTCAACATCAAAATACCTTGCATCGGATTTTCAGGCATTGGGTTATCTACATAACAAATAGCCAAATTTATCCTATGATCCACCACATCTGGCTCTATTGAAATGGCATTTTCAAAAGCTCTGACAGCTCTATTTGAACAAAAATCTCTGACATTTTTCTTATCATTGTTTTTTACACACAGAGCAAAAGTCGTTCCTGTTATTGACCAAGATTGAGCGGACTTTTCCATTGTGGCTATATCTTCAGCATAAATACCTGCAATTTCAGGATAGCCGTAATCGTACCAAGTACCTGAAATAGACTTTAGAACCTCAATCTTTTTTATTGTGTCAGCTTCATGAGTCTTTAAATCCAAGTTCATCGCTTCAACTATCGATTTTTGCTGTCCACTAAGTTGAGGCAAGGTTTCTTTAAGCAAATTGGTCAAACTCGTTTTTTCAACATTCAATGCACCCGACTTTTCAAGGGCTTTTTGTTTAGGTGGTATTTTATCAAATCCAAAATATAAAACTGAAAAGAGTAACAAACCACCTATTATAACAATTATTTGTTTTTTATTCATTAAATAGATACTATGATATTAATCATCATCACCATCATCTTCAGGAAGAGATGTGACATTAGCCTTTACTTGATCAACAAAAACTTTAGCTGGTTTAAAAGATGGTATAAAGTGTTCAGGTATTTCTATTGATTTATTTTGCTTTATATGTCTTCCTACTTTTTTGGCTCTCTTCTTTATAACAAAAGAACCAAAACCTCTAACGTAAACGTTTTCACCTTCAGCTAGGGTATTTTTAATCTCTTTAAAAAACATTTCAAGTGTCACAAGAACATCTACTTTGGGAACACCTGTTTTTTCCGTAATGGAGTTCACTAAATCAGCTTTACGCATATCTCAATATTTATATTATTTAATTAAAAAATCATGTCTTTCTCAAAAAGAGGCGCAAATTTCGTAAATTATTATTATTATTGAAACTATTTTAAGTTTTTTTTTATCTTTTTTTACAAAAACAGGCTTTTAATCATTTCATTTACAATAATTTATTCTTACTCGTCCCAAATCGTCCTAAAAATATGTCCTTTACAATCATTTTGTTCATATTTTCTAATTCAACTAATTTTATCTCTATAGATACGCCATCATCAAAACGTTTTCAAAATTAATTTACAGTATATAGTGTCCTTTTGCATATACTTTTTACCTTTGCATTCCTAAATAATATAGATTATATGCTAGTATCCATGACGGGCTTTGGACATAGTAAATGCGAATATCAAGGCAAAAATATAAGAGTAGAAATAAAATCTCTCAATGCACGCAATACTGAGATAAGATCCAAAATCCCCAGTAATTATCGTGATAGAGAATTGGATTTAAGAAAAAAAGTATTAGATGCCCTTCAAAGGGGTAAAATTGATATCACAATAACCTTAGATGGATTCTCTGACAATGATGCCGTATTTATAAATCCTGAGGCTTTTAAAAAGTATTACAACGAACTCAATAAGTTGAAGACAGAATTAGGGATAGTAAACGGAGACATTCTTCAATCTATATTAAGGATTCCACAAGTGATAGGTCAAAACGAAGAGTTGGCCGGTGACGACGAATGGAATATAGTGAACGATGCAATAGATGAAGCTCTTGAAAACATCCAAATATTCAGAAATGATGAAGGGAAAGTACTTAAAAACGACCTTTTAGATAGAATCTTAGCGATAGAAAACCATCTTAAATCTATTGATACTTTTGAAGCAGACCGTCTCGTCCGCGTGAAAGAAAGACTCAAAAAAAACATGGATGAATTTGCTGTCAATCAAAATGTGGACCATAACAGATATGAACAAGAAATACTTTACTACCTTGAGAAATTAGATCTCAATGAAGAAAAAGTGAGACTCAAACAACATTGTTCCTACTTTATTGAAGAATTGAACTGCGATGAAATTCAAAAAGGACGTAAACTATCATTCATCGCCCAAGAAGTAGGTCGCGAAATCAATACAATAGGTGCCAAGGCCAATGACAGCAATATACAACAAATTGTTGTAGCCATGAAGGATGAATTAGAAAAAGTAAAAGAACAGCTAGCTAATATTCTTTAATATTAAAACCAATCTGACCAAATAGTGTTACCTATGTAGTCTTATACAAAAAATAGAATGCATATTTCTTATGGATAACTTATCTAAAACATATAAAGAAATAACCGGCTTCATGAGCATCAGTGTGGTGCCCAAATATGAAGCTGTACATTCTAATCCTTCCGTAGGTAAATATATATTCTCATATCATATCACTATGGAAAATATGGGTCTAGTACCCGTCAAATTGATATCTAGACATTGGTATATAGTAGATTCCATTAACGTTCAGCGCGAAATAAGTGGTGAAGGAGTGATAGGCTTACAACCCGTACTAGAACCTGGAGAAGATTTTTCGTACTCTTCATGGTGTCCACTTCACAGTCCTATTGGCAAAATGTCAGGTCACTATATATTCATGAACCTCCATACTAAAGAAAAATTTGAAGTGACCATACCAGAGTTTATTTTGGTTTCTGACTTTAAATTAAATTAGAACTCCATCAAGTATTTAAATCGTTAATAGTAATAAATGTTCGACTTTAAAATGATATGTACTCATATACTGTGTCGTGATTTATTATGAATCATTATCTCCCTCAATACCCTCCCATCCTTAACCCACGGCAGCTTTTACATCTTGCTCACTTACAGGTTTGGGTAGCCTACACATACCCTTTCAATACCGAAACTATTGCAGACCAATATTCTATTTTGTGATTTTTTTGAAGCCTTTCAAAACTTTGTCTAATTTCGTCGGCTGGTAAGATGTCTTGTGGGTTATCATTTTCAACATCTGAGTAGAGATACGGAATTATTGCAGCTTTTCTTTTATTATCTAAAGAAATATGATGGATGTTTAAAACACTTATTGTTTTTGTAGCTCTGTCAGTGTTTGCATTAATCTTTCCATTTTCATTAAAATAAATTTCTGTCTCACATTCTAACATAAGTGGAGTTAACTCTACGGTCTCTGATTTTTTATTCACATCACAATGTAGTACTTTTGGAATTGCATTTTCCTTTTGGCCACCATTGCACGAAAGCACTAAGTTGAAATAGTTAAATATTTTTTCTGTATGAGTATCTCCCTCTCTGGGTTCAAGGTGATCAATGGGTGAAGAATGATTGTTTTTTATGACCGCATTACAATAGCTGCACAATCCATGTTGTTCATTATGTAAGACTGTCCTTAATTGATTCTTTGAGTAATATACAAATCCTTCTTCTTTGATCTTTGGTAAAGCTGAACCCAATTGACTCCACGAAGTAGGTTTCTCTTGTTTCTTCCAAGCTTCAAACTCATTAGGTGATTCACCCTTCTTTATGAACTTCATACTTCAAGCAGCTTCTTTCTTTCAATTATCGAATTGAATCGAACAAAAACAGGATCATCAGCACTCAAGATGGATTTTAATTTCTCTATTTCTGCTTCAATTTCATCATAATTTATATTTTTACCAGCAAGTTTGTCAAATATTTTTGATATTTTGTTTTCTATTTCCACGGGTCTTTTTGATGAATCCATAAACTCTTCCAATGCACTGTTATCATCTCGTCCTAGTGGATTTTGATTGATATTATATATTTTCCCATTTTCCAGAACTAGAACATCTTGTTGCTCTAAACTTGTAATTACCTTGGGCGAATGCGTAGTTGCGATAAACTGTACATTAGGAAAAGTAGCCTTTAGTGCTTTTACAATTCTTAGTTGCCAATTTGGATGAAGATGGAGTTCGAGCTCGTCAATTAGTACAATACCTTCACCATTTAAAGCATCTTCACTATTTTCATTGGCAATCGTTAATCGGCGTGCAATGTCAACGACCAATAATAATACCATTTTTTCACCTGAAGACATTTGGGTGAATTTTAAGATTTTACCCTCTCTTTCCACTGATAGATACTCATATGTATTTTCAGTAAAGTTGATATTCATCTCACTATTGCGTAATATACTTAATTTACCAAACTTACCAGGTTCAATAATAGATAGATACTTTTCCAGTGCGCTACGTACATTTTTCAGAGCAGGCAAATCTAGTTTCAGATTTCGTTGACTTACTTTGAGAAAGTTTTCTTTTATTTCTTGTTTTAAAAACCATTGCTCAAAGTCTTTGAATATTGGCAAATTTAGATTTAGTGTTTTAATGTAGGCATGTAATTTTTCATCATAGGTACTTATAGATTTCTCTCCATCCTTTGTTTTCTCTATTAGATTATTAGTTAAAGTTCTGTTTACATTATAATAAGCAACAATGGGGAGAGATTTAAGGGTATTGTCCCTAATTGATTTCTTTATACCCTCTACA
>DAIPYV010000015.1:24426-29440 GCA_036782555.1 Saprospiraceae bacterium | reverse complement strand
CAATTGCCACTTGAATATATCCAAAGTCTAAGGAAATAGGTAAAAGAGTGTGATTGGCCACGTGACAACGCAAGTTTGAAACTTGTACTTATACCACCCTATTCTGTCACAAGTTTGCAACTTGTGCCTTAATCATCTCATTTACTTTATTTTGATAAGTATTTTGATAATGATTAAATAGGATTTTAAATATAAATGAGAGTGAGTACTAAGTATAAGTTTTTAGATAGTGATAGTATATACTTTGTAAGTTTTGCAACTTTAAGATGAGTAGATGTTTATACAAGGCCGATCTATATGGAAATATTTATCGAGAGTATAAAGTATTGTAAACAAAACAAAGGATTAAACTTGCATGCGTGGTGTTTGAGGAGCCATCATTCACATTTGGTTTTTTCTATAACAGGTCGATAAAGTCATTCAGATATTTTGCGTGATCACAAAAATTCACTTCTAAAAAACTCAACGAAGCCAAAGAAAACAATCCATCAGAAAGTAGAAAAGAATGGATGTTAAATATATTAAGGAATGAGGGACAAAAAAAAATCAATAATAAAGAGTTTCAATTTTGCCAATAAGATAGCCACCCTATTGAACTTATTAGTCCTAAAGTTACGTTTCAAAAGATAGATTATGTATAAAAAACCTTTTGAGGCAGGTATGGGGAGCTAAGCAGACCATTATTTACATAGTAGCTCTAGAGTTTATTCAGGAATAAAAGGAGTTTTGGATGTTGAAATATTAAAAAGACCTATGAGTCTCGAAGGTTATGTGTTTAGTTATTTAAAGGCTATAGAGGAAAGGGCACAAGTTGCAAACTTGCGCTATCAAGCGAGAAACCTACTTTTTTAAAAAATAAAAGGGCCACTATTTGTTTGCAGTTACTGTTGAAAGAATAATTTTTTATTCAAAAAGCCATCCTTGGTAAAGGTATAGCACTCTGGTCTGCAAAGTCTCTTTTAAGGTATTGATAATATCCTGCTATTCCTATCATGGCTGCATTATCGGTACAGTACTGAAAAGCGGGTATATAAGTCTTCCATCCATTCTTTTTTCCTACTATTTCAAGTTTTGACCTTAGCAGACTATTGGCCGATACGCCACCAGCTATACCTATCTCTTTTATACCTGTAAGGAAAGAAGCTTTCTCGAGTTTTTCTAGTAATATATCCACTATCGCAGTCTGTATGGAAGCACACAAATCATTTATATTTTGGGCAATAAAGTTTGGATTGGACTTCATTTCTTTTTGCAAAAAATATAAAATAGATGTTTTGAGACCGCTAAAACTAAAATCTAGTTGCTCAATTTTTGGTTTAGCAAATGAAAAAATAGCTTGGCCACTTTGAGCCAACTTATCAATGATAGGTCCTGCCGGATAATCTAAACCCAGCATTTTGCCAGCTTTATCAAAGGCCTCTCCAGCAGCATCATCTATCGTGGTACCTAGAACCTTCATTTGTGTAAAATCCTCCACCAATACAATCTGAGTGTGTCCTCCAGAGACAGTAAGACACAAAAATGGAAAATGTGGTTTGGGCTCTTCAGCAAAATGTGCCAATATATGAGCATGCATGTGATGTACATGGATTAAGGGGATATCCAATGCTAAAGCAAGAGATTTAGCAACAGACACACCTACTATTAAACTCCCTAACAGACCTGGACCTTGAGTAAATGCAATTCCTTTTACATCTTCCAAAGAAATCTTGGCCATGGATAAGGCTTGGTCTATGACAGGAATTATATTAATAATATGCTGACGACTGGCTAATTCAGGTATAACACCGCCATACTGCTCATGTACGGATTGAGTAGCAGTAATATTGCTCAAAACCTTACCGTCAGCTATGATAGCAGCGCTAGTATCATCACAGGAAGATTCAATAGCGAGTATAATATCCATATATTTTTTCAAGATTTATCGTGTTATATTATAAAAATTAAAAATAAATAAATAATTTTGTGTTTTAATTACGCCAAAAACTGAATTTATATCATCTGATAAGTGATAAATTTTCGTGTTTACAGTTTATATTGACTTTATTTTTTAACAAAACATTTTTAAATCAAAAATCAATTTTATGAGAAAGGTGATCAACATAGCGCTTATATTGTTAACAATTTTATTGGCCTATTGGTTGTACAATTCGATAAGTGAGCCTATTTCTTTTCATAAACAAAGAGATATTAGAAAAGCTGCTGTGGTAGATGTGCTTAAAAAGATACAAGTGGCACAAGATATCCATAAGTTAGCCACAGGTAACTACGCCAATAGTTTTGACTCACTTGCATACAACATATTAAACGATAGTGTTCCGATTATAAAACTTGAGGCTGACCCAGCGGACCCCAACAATCCAGATAGGTTTATAAAAACAATATCCTATAAAAATGCTAAAGATTCCTTGTTCAGTCTTATTGGGGCCGTCAACATTGACTCTTTGAGGTACATACCATTCGGTAAAGGGGCCACTTTTGATATACAAGCAGATACGCTAACTCATCAAGGGACACTTATTAATGTTTTAGAAGTGGGTACTAGGTACAGTACTTTCATGGGCCAATTTGCAGATCAAAGGTTTAAGAAGTATGATAAATTTTATGATCCAGATAAATTAATAAAATTTGGAGATATGAATTCACCTAATACTAATGGAAATTGGTAAAAACCGCCTATGACCTATTTAGATTTTTCAAACATAAAAGATGAAAAAATAAAAAAGCTGTCTGTCATTTTTATGCCGGACAGTTTTTTTTATGCAATAATGGACGATAACAAAAATATCGTCCACCATGAATCGTTTAATGATATCAAATACTCTGATGAAAATATATCAAATACTATTCTAAAATCAATTAATAAATGGAAGGATATCTCATCTCTCTATGCCTTGTCTATGAATGACTACTCATTTCAATGTGAAACCAGAGATGATAATATGTTAGATATATTGCCTTCTACTCAACATAAAGTAAATTTTCTAGAATTGATACCAGGACAAAATATTTATAATTATTTTCACTTATCACCAGCTCAAGATAATCTTTACAAATCACTTTCATCTGGTAAATCTGTCAAAATAAGAGATTTAGTTTCACTCTTAGGTATGTACCATGGGGGAAATACAGGTGATATTTTGCATTTACATATTGAAAACTCCCGAGTTTATATTTATGCACAATCAAACGGCAAATTATTACTTTATAGAGGTTTTGAATATAACCAAAAAGAAGATATTCTCTATTTCGCTACGGCAGCTAAAAGACTTTTTCAAAATGATGCATACAAGACCAATATATCAGGTGGGGTAGTAAAAGATTCTCCACTGTCCCAATTTTTAGAACAATATTTAAAAGATTACAATTTTGTTAATGAAACTATTTTAGTGAGTAAAGACGGTTATAATACAACACAATCACATCATTATTTCGGACATTTAGCCGCTTTAACATGAGAATAATAGGTGGTGAATTTAAAGGTAGAAAATTTATTCCTCCGGCGAAAAATTGGCCCACGCGTCCTACAACTGACTTTGCTAAAGAAGGACTTTTTAACATATTAAATAATCGTTTAGATTTTGAGATGGTTTCCTTCTTGGATCTTTTCGGTGGTACTGGAAGCCATAGTTATGAATTTATATCCCGAGGTTGTAAGGATGTGACTTACGTAGACAAATTTCCAGGCTGTGTCGCCTTCGTAAAAAAGACAGCTAGTGAGCTCAAAATATTGGATAAAATACAAATTTTTAGAAGTGATGTATTTAAATTTATAGAGCAGAATAATAAACAGTTCGATTATATATTCGCGGGTCCTCCCTACCCTCTTCCTAATTTAAATACCATACCAGACCATATTTTCAAAAATAAAACCCTCGCTGCAGATGGGCTTTTTGTATTAGAACACAATCCCAATCACGATTTTAAGAAACATCCCAATTATATAGAAGAGAGAAATTATGGTACGACCATCTTTACCTTCTTTAAAAATCTACCCTAAACCGGACATTAATACGGCGCCCTGTAAGATTATTGGGTAGAGCAAACTCTTCGTTAGTTATAGTTTTTATCCAATTAACCGAGGCTTGATTTTTTATAGCCATAAGATTAAAAGCCTCTATACTCAACCAGGTATTTTCTGAGAAGCGAAGAAAGTGATTAGGTTTTTTACGCAACCATTCTTTTTTCCATAGTTGAAATGCAAATCCTATATCTATACGATGGTATGACTTGAGTCTGAAAACATTTCTATATTCTAAATTATTTTCTCTTGGCCCAAAAGGCAGTCCACTCCCAATAGAAAAATTAAGATTTACTTTGACATTTTCATTTTTGGGTAGATAGTCTTGAAAAAACATATTTATTGTAAATAATTGATCAGAGGGTCGAGGCACATCTCCCACAGCTACTGGTGTCAATACAGAATCGACTACCATATTTCGTAAATGAGTAATACCCCTGAGACTCTCCCTAGCTCTCAATATGGAAAAATTGATCCAAGATTCTGCACCAGGTACAAACTCGCCGTTGATACGAAAATCCCACCCCATAATGTAACCATCTGCATTGTTGTCACCAGCATACCTAATCCTTACGTTATCAATCTCGTAGGAGACTAAATCTTCTAATTTTTTATAATAAACCTCTGATATGATTTTAAAAGGCCGATCACTTACTTTGGTCCAAGTAAAATCGTAAGAAAGCCCTCCAACTATTTGGGTTGATTTTTGTGATAATAAATCTGTATTTACTGTACCTTCTATACGTCTTAGCTCTCGATACAGGGGCACCTGATTATATACACCTCCTGATAATTTAAAAGAGATGTCTTTAGATATATTTAAGGGTCTATACAAAAGTTGAAATCTTGGACTCATAAAGAGTTCTTGGCTCATAGACCGATATGTAGCCCTAAGTCCGCCAGTCAATTTTAGTTCGTGATTATCAGTTTTGATGTTGAATGAATTTTGAGCAAAGGCTTGCCATCTATTATTTACCAAATTATTGCGCGTAT
>DAIPYV010000015.1:0-24416 GCA_036782555.1 Saprospiraceae bacterium | reverse complement strand
TATTGAATACCTGAGACAGCCGTACTTCATTGGCACTGTAAGGTAAAGAATATCCAGCGGAATCTATTCGTTCCCATTCATTCAACACATCATTGAATACTTCATGTTGAAGTTTTGCACCCCACTGAATGAAGTTGTTTATATCGTACTTTTTAGAGTCAGATTGTAACTCTACACCGCCTTTGTATTCTATATTATGTATGGTATTAAAAAGATAATTCCGTGCATACAAATGTTGAGTCCCAGTTCCCAATATTGCTATCTCCTGACCTGTATTCTCACCTATTCCAGTTTCTAATTGGGAGAGTCGGTACCTACCTAGGATATCAAAATTTTCTTCTTCAGAAGCTCGATATGAAGAGGCCAATAATTTCATGTACAGCGGATTTCTTTTCCTTTCCGGAACATAGGTCAATGAAACACCACTCATGGCATAATTGAACTCATCACGTTCCTGACCTTCATAGAGCGTACGTAGTTCTATCTGAAAATCAAAGGTTCCTTTTTTACTTACGCCAGACTCAGGTATGAAATTATATCTACTACCATTGTAATTGGTAATAAAGCCAAGCTGCAATTCTTTAGTTATTTCATAGCTTATATAAGATTGAATATCGATAAAAGTAGGCACGAATTCACCCTTAATGTTTCCACTACCTAATAGATAAGCATTAGACTTGTAACGTGCGCCTACTAAATATCTTAATTTATTATATGCATTGGCACCTATACGTTTACTGCCTTCTACATGCGCCGAGGCTCCCAAAAAACTTCCTGTAATACTCCCTTTAAATTCTTCAGGACGCTTGTACCTAATATCCAAAACAGATGACATTTTATCACCGTATTTAGCTTCAAAACCTCCAGATGAAAATTCTAAGTCTCTAATCAGGTCGATATTAGGAAAACTAAGACCCTCTTGCTGTCCGCTTCTGATAAGTTGAGGACGAAATATTTCAAAATCATTGACGTAGATGAGGTTCTCATCATAATTTCCACCACGGACATTATATTGAGAAGTTAATTCTCCACCTGAGCCAGAAGATAGACCTAGAGCAATATGTGGAAGAATACTTTCAAAATTGCCTGAAGCGGTAGGTAATACTTTAAGCTCTGTTACGTCTTCTCTTACCATGCCTACATCATCAATTTTGCCAGCCCTTACAGTAATTTCTAAATCTGATGCCTTAGGAACCATTTTTAAATTAATGTTTCTCCGCTGTCCAGGCTTCATAGCATCCACATTGACAGTTAAATCAGTATACCCCAATCTTGAAAGTTTTAGAACAGTTCTTGTATCAGACTCTACCTCTATTCTGTACTGACCATTAATATCAGTTTCTACAGCATTTGATGTACCTTCGAGATATACAGTGACAAAATCTATACCTTGATTGGTGTCTATATCTTTTACCAATCCAAATACTGTACACTTTTGTGAAAATATAGACCCACTACTTATTAAAATAATAATTAAAATCGGAAGAAGCCTATTTAAACTTTTATCTAAGGTGATAAAAAATAGGACTAACAAAAGTTTACGATCGTGCATAAATGAAATTTAATCAAGCTAGATTAAAACGAAAAGTATAAAGTATTATTATAACTCAATGATGTATTCTGTCGCTATTATACTTTATGCATAAAGGCCTCGTATTCCAATATTTTTCATAGAATACACAGCAAGTTTCGGATTTTCTGCATTGAAAACACTGCTACCAGCTACTAGAATATCTGCACCAGCTTGAAGGCATGCTTCAGCATTTTGTGGACCTACACCACCATCCAACTCAATCAATGTAGATGCATTGTGGGAGATAATCATTTCTTTTAAAGCTTCCGTCTTCTTTAATGTTTGATAGATAAACTTTTGTCCTCCAAAACCAGGATTAACACTCATTAAGACGACTATATCTAGGTCCTCAATGACATATTCCAAGTCCCTCACTGCCGTATGAGGGTTAAGTGCTATACCTGCTTTTGCTCCACTGTCCTTTATTTGTTGGATGATACGATGGACATGACGCGTCGCTTCGAAATGAACACTTATATTATCAGCACCCGCTTCTCTATACACTTCAATATATCTTTCCGGTTGTTCAATCATGAGATGAACATCCAATACAAGACTTGAATACTTCTTTGCCACTTTTATGATTTCAGGACCAAATGAAATATTAGGAACAAACGTACCATCCATAACATCAAGATGAAGCCAATCAGCACCCGTTTCATTTATCATTTCTATCTCATCTTTAAGCCTCCCAAAATCCGCGGCTAAAAGTGAAGGAGCAATTTTATGATACATGTTTAATTTTTATATATTGCCACAAAGGTAGTGAGGTTTGAGAAATAAATAATATTAAATACCTTAATAATTATAAAGTGCCATCATCCACCACTTTGATTAGGGATAACGGCACTTTATAAATTTTTAAATTATTCTATATATAACCTTAATCTATTATGATTAATGGTTGGGTAATAACTCTTCCGGCATTATGAATGGTAATAAAATAAATTCCATTTTTATACTGGCTTATGTCTTTTATTAAATTACCATTGATAAATTCAAAAGAATCAATCCTCTCTAATTCTTGTCCTAGTGCATTTTGTATAGAAAAGTAGAAGTCATTAGAGAACATCTCTCCAATAATTATTGACACAGAATGACTGGCTGGATTGGGCATCAGTTTAAATTTTGAATTGAGCAAATCATCCTCAGTGGATGATGTCGTGACCACAATCTCTCTAGTAAAACTATCGATACCACATGAATTAGATACAAATAAGGTCACCAAATAAGTACCTTCTAGCGCATACTGATGCGTAGGGTTTGGCTCTTGACTGCTATTACCATCCCCAAAATCCCAATCAAAGGTTTGCGCAAACTGGCCATTGTATTGTCCCTCTATACTTAATCCTGAAGCAATTAAACCAAAATCAGCTGTAGGAACGCCATCAATTTCAATATATTCAGAGAAGATTAAAGTATCACTACCTACAGGATTAGACACTATTAGCGTGACATCAAATAACCCACCTCTACTATAATAGACTCTTGGATTATCTTCAGTAGACATTTCAGGGTCACCACCTTCAAAAATCCACTGCACATCAGTATAAGGACCGAAACTTTCATTGGTAAATTGGATAGTATCGCCAAAACAAGTCCAAGTTGAGGAACTACTGAAACCACCTGAAGGAATGGAATATATATGAACTATACTTGATATCGTGTCAGTGCCACAAGAGTTTTTAGCTACTAGCTGGACATCATATGATCCATAGCTAGAATAAGTATTTGTTGGGTTCTGTAAGGTGGATTTATTGCCATCCCCAAAACTCCATTCAAGGTCTGCACCGACACTTCCTGTAAATAAACCATTAAAATTGAACTCATTGACAGTATATGTAAAGCTAGCTAGAGCATTAGGGTCTACAGTTATAATATCCTCTAATATTAATTCATCAGACCCTGAACTGTTGGAAACAGTAAGCGTAACATTATAGACTCCAGGATTCAAATAAGTTATAATAGGCTCTTTTTCATTACTTGTTGCAGGAGTTCCTCCTTCAAATGCCCATTGATATGTAGTGGCAGAAGAGGATGAGTTATTAATAAATGTAACTTGATTTCCAAAACATATTTTATCATTAGAAACTGTAAAATTAGCTGTGGGAGAAGATTGTACCTTGACTGATTGTTGGTTTGTATTTACACCACACTCATTTTCAGCGGACAAACTCACTATATAATCACCATAATTTTGATAAATATGCCTTGGGTTAGCGTCACTTGATGTATTCCCGTCTCCAAAATTCCAAAGTAAATTACTACCATTTTGAATGTTGGAAGTAAATTCTACTACCAAAGTGTCTTCAATATAGGTAAAATTGATTTCTGGAGTCCCATTGACGATTATTAAGCTATCAACACTCACTGAACCTAATCCAAATTGATTCCAAGCCATTAAGGTTACTCCGTATTGACCAGAATTATCGTATGTAACGAGAGGAAAAGATTCTGTAGAAGTAGATGGTGTTCCACCTTGAAAAACCCACAAAATAGAGTCTGGTGCAAAAGCTACATTAGCGATAAACTGAATGGAATCGTTTACACATATTGTTGAACTATCCACCTCTATAAACATCAATGGGGGTGAGGCGACAACCACTGTATCACTCTGTGTGAATATACCACATTGGTTAACAAGGTGCTGAGTAACTAAGTAAGTCCCATTTTCCCAATAGTAATGAATAGGATTCTCTTCAGAACTATTATTTCCATACCCAAATGAATAGTAGATGGAGTCAAAACCACTAGCTGTACTAGTCACATTAAGGATATGCCCATCTAAAACCCAATCGAAACCAGTAATAGGTGATTCCGAAATAGCTATGAAACCGTCTCTCAAAATAATGTTCGATCCACCCGAATTAAAACCTTCCAAAGAGACTTGATATGTACCTGGCACATTATATAATACGGTAGGATTTTGTTCAGTGGAAGTTGCCGGTATTCCACCAGGAAAATTCCATCTTATCGAATCCACATTTGAAGATAAGCTCGTAAAAGCTATTTGGCGTGGAGCACAACCGGTTTGAGTATTTGAAGTAAAATTAACAAAAGGCAAAGCGTTGATATCGATGGGCACTGTAAAAGTATTCTCACCGCAATCATTAAAGACGGTCAAAGAAACATTGTAGGTACCATTACTTGCATAATTATGTATTGGATTTTGCATGGATGAAAATCCTCCGTCACCAAAATTCCATTCATAGCTTTCAGCCCCAGAACCCGTGTATATTAGATTTACTTGAAGGTCATTTATGATAAATTGAAAGTCAGCAATCGGAAATGGAGTTACTTCCACATCAATAAAAAGTGATGTAGTGGCGGTATTAAAACCATTAGAGACTTCAAGTGTGACTTCGTATGTGCCTGAAGCAGGATAAGAAATCACAGGAAACTGACTCGTTGATGTATTGGGTGTTCCTCCTTCGAATGTCCAATTCCATGATGTTGCGCTATTAGATACACCTGAAAATGATATTTCTCCTTCAATGCAAAATTCAATTTGATCATATGTGAAATCGACATCAATAGGATTGGAACCAGGACAATTATCTAAGCATGAAGCTTGTAAGTAATGATTTTGTATTTCATTGATTGATGTATTACTCCAAGTATTGGAAGTATTTACAGAAGGTGCCATAATCCCGGTATTGTGACTTGCATCAAAATTATGACCAATTTCATGCGCCATCAATACTCTTTTTAGTTGGGCATTATTGCTAAAGTCCGATAAAATATTATATCTAAACGACGAGCACAAAACACCTACCCAAGCCAAACCAATGACGCCATTATTATAATCACGCCTAGACCACATGGATCCCAGATTGTGAATATTTGAAAAACCACTTATAGCCCAATTAGTAAAAGAATTCAAAACAGTACTAGAATTTGTCGATGATGGCCAAGGATCACATGTAGAACAAGAAGAGAGCCATTGTTCGTTCAAAAAGAATTGGATCTCATCTGCAAATTCATCATCATAATTTGTCTGAACATTATTAAGAACACCAATATTGTGGTTTTGGGTTCCATTACTACCATAGTGGTCAACCATAGACCAATCCGAAGCAATGGCGTAAAACACCCTATAGCAGCCTCCAGGCATTCTTTGACCACTACCTTTTAAATCCATCTTTTTTGTTTTGGTAAGTTCTTGCTGATACAGTTCATATCCACAGATTTGAGTCTCGTCCACTATCACATCCTTGTCGCTGTATAGAACAAACTTGTTCTTGCTTCCAGTTTTTTCAAAATGATATAGAGGTTCTATGTAGTACGTACTGAATCCAGACTTTATGAATCCATAAATGAAGTCATCATTAAATGTTAGGCTTACACGACTGTTGGGTTGCCCCACTACATAACCATTCATCGGCAAGGCAGTTGTGCCACGCTTTTTAATTAAACCGTTTTCAGTGGCTTCTACAACTTGATAGGTATTAGCAATTATATCACTATTTTTCAAATTGAGTTTCCAAGTGATATCTTCAGAAATACGCAATTCTACAATCCCATCTGATCTCAATTCTGACAATTGTCTATAGACAGCATTGGCATTAATTTCAACAATCTGATAATCCCTAAATTTACTATTGAGAATCTCATAATTTTCGTTAGTCTGACCAAAAGATACACTACTCATCACGATAGCGAATAGCAAGGCTACATAGGAACAAAGGTGTTTATACATTGAATAAAATTAGTTAATGTTAGTAAATATGGCACAAAAAAATAAAAAAAATCTTTTATAAACTATTTTTATAATTA
Source organism: Saprospiraceae bacterium (assembly GCA_036782555.1). Taxonomy (GTDB): domain Bacteria; phylum Bacteroidota; class Bacteroidia; order Chitinophagales; family Saprospiraceae; genus OLB9. The sequence continues at coordinate 18,067 of DAIPYV010000015.1, read as the reverse complement.
ATTTTTTGAGAATTAAATAATCCACGACATGCTTTATATATTAAGACCCACAAATAAAATTTCGTATGCATTAACATATTCAAATACAATTAAGCACTTTCAGCTGAAACTACATCATTATTTATCTTTTCTATTTCTTTATCGATATAATATAAACTCATAGCTCCATCACCAATAAGTTCTATTCTGTCTATAATATTTCGAATTACAGACTCTTCTTCCATTTGTTCTTCAACATACCACTCCAAAAATTTAGCTGTAGTATAATCTTTGTCTTCCTCAGCTATTTTTACTAAATTGTGTATAGACTCGGTTACTTTTTTTTCTTGAGCAAAAACATGATCAAAAACTTGTCTTATACTATCATATTCTAAAGGAGGCTGCGAAATTGAAGGCGTTATCGGGAATAATCCCATATCACTCATATAATCAAATATCTTAAGCATGTGTTCTCTTTCTTCTTGTGACTGCCTGATGAAAAACTGCTTACACCCTGTCAAAGCCTTACTATCACACCAATAAGCCACCGCCAGATAAAAATTGGAAGCATATGCCTCGTACGATATTTGGTGATTAAGCGCTTCCTGCATTTTTTTACTTATATTCATATGTCTATTATTATTTATTTCTTCACCGTAACACAAAATAAATAAAGGTGTTCAGAAAATTTAAATTTTTAAAAATAAATCTTATTTATAATAAAAAAAAAATGGTTCTTTATTTGCGTTAATCTTATTAAAAGTGCAAAAATACTGTAAAATAATTATTTTACGATAATAATAATTTAACGATAGTTTGGAGAAAAAAATCTAAGCTTTCAAAAATCAATTAAATTATATATAACATATTGATAGTCCATGTTAATTATTTTGAAAACAAAAGTTTGTTATAAATTCTAATTTTCATATAAAAATAATTATAAAATGTTTTTAAAAAAATGTTTGGGATATTAAATATTTTTTTAGACCTTTGCGGTCAATATTGAAATTTAATTAATATGTAGGTCTGTGATAATTAAAATTATATAAATTTAAATTATTACGTATTATGTTTTTAGGCATATAATTAATAATCAATATATTAAGTCAATGTTAAGCGTATAATTTTTACTACCATGAGTATTTTTGAAAAAAGAATCAATTATAAACCTTTTGAATATCCAGAAGTGTTGAAATTTACATCAGCGATGAACAACTCATTTTGGGTTCATTCCGAAGTAGACTTTACAGCGGACATACAAGACTTTCATTCACACTTGGATTTGGTAGATCGAATGGCGGTTAAAAAAAGTTTATTGGCCATTGCGCAAATAGAAGTAGCTGTCAAAACATTTTGGGGAAATCTATATAACCATCTACCCAAGCCTGAATTCAATGGTTTAGGAAGTACATTTGCGGAATGTGAATTTCGTCACTCTGAGGCCTACTCCAGATTGTTGGAAGTATTAGGATACAATGATGAGTTCAATAATCTTATGTCAATTCCAGTCATTAAGAAACGGGTCGATTATCTTTCCAATGCGTTGTCCAATAGTAAATCTACTGATAGAGCTGAATATGTTCAATCCTTGATTTTATTTTCCATTTTGATCGAGAATGTATCTCTATTTAGTCAGTTTGGGATTATATTATCTTTTACAAGGTTCAGAGGTGCTATGAAAAATGTAAGTAATATCATAGCATGGACATCAGTGGATGAGCAACTTCACGCCAATGCTGGAATCTATATAGTCAATAAGATTAGAGAAGAACACCCAGAAATCTTTGATGAAGATACCATTAAAACAATATATGATATCGTCAAACATTCATTAGAAATAGAGAAAGAGATATTAGATTGGATTTTTGAGGATGGAGAAATCCCAAATATATCTAAAAACGATTTGCTCAATTTCATGAAATACAGAGTTGATGAAAGTCTAGAGCGTATAGGTTTTAAAAAGATTTATAATATCACAGATAAAGAATACAAACCCATGATGTGGTTTGAGGAAGAGGTATTTGCCAATAGTTTAGACGATTTTTTTGCTAAACGTCCGGTAGACTATACAAAACATGATAAGAGTATCACAGCGGATGACTTATTTTAATTAACAAAATACTCAAAACTTATAAAAATGGAAGATAGACTTTGGTGGGTCAATGAAGAAAGTGAACAAATACTCAATAGAGGTTATCTCTTAAAGGGAGAAACGATAGAGGGAGCGATAGACAGAATTACCACAGCCGCTTGCAAAAGGCTTTTCAAGCCTGAACTTAAAGAAGCCTTTACAGAGATGATAGAGCGCGGTTGGATGAGCCTCAGTTCACCTATATGGGCCAATATGGGTACTGAAAGAGGACTTCCTATATCTTGTTTTAATGTACATGTACCAGACTCAGTTGAAGGAATTACTCACAAGCTAGGTGAGGTCATCATGCAGACCAAAATCGGTGGTGGTACATCAGGATATTTTGGAGAATTGAGAGAAAGAGGAAGCGCAGTATCTGACAACGGTAAAAGCTCTGGGGCTGTTAGCTTTATGAAACTTTTTGACACCGCCATGGACACCATATCTCAGGGTGGTGTGCGACGAGGTGCTTTCGCAGCTTATTTAGACATAGACCATCCGGATATCGAAGAGTTTCTAAACATAAAAAATATAGGCAGTCCTATTCAAAATCTTTTTAATGGTGTTTGTGTACCAGATTATTGGATGCTGGAAATGGTAGATGGAGATAGAAAAAAACGAGAAATATGGGCAAAAATACTTGAAAGCAGACAGCAAAAAGGTCTTCCTTACATTTTCTTTTCTGATAATGTCAATAAGAATAAGCCACAAGTCTACAAAGACAAGGAAATGACCATTAGGTCAAGTAACCTATGTTCTGAAATTGCATTACCTTCCAATTTTGATGAATCATTCATTTGCTGTCTATCATCTATGAACTTGGAACTTTATGATGAGTGGAAAGACACGGAAGCTGTCAAAATGGCTATTTACTTTTTGGATGCTGTTTTACAAGAATTCATATCAAAGACTGAAGGTAATCATTACTTAGCATCCGCTAATCTTTTTGCCAAGAGACATAGAGCTATTGGATTAGGTGTCTTAGGCTGGCATTCCTACTTGCAGAGAAACATGATATCTTTTGAGGGTATGGAGGCCAAAATGTTGAATAACACCATTTTTAAAGATATAAGCGAAAAAGCCCATAAAGCTAGTATTGAATTGGCTCAGATTTACGGAGAGCCTGAAGTGCTCAAAGGATACGGCATGCGCAATACAACACTAATGGCTATAGCACCTACGACATCATCATCAGCTATATTAGGCCAAACTTCCCCCGGAATCGAACCTTTTAGCAGCAACTATTACAAAGCTGGTCTTTCTAAGGGTAATTTTATGAGAAAAAATAAATATCTAAAAAAGTTATTGGCTGAAAAAGGAATCGATAATGAAGACACTTGGAGAAGTATCATGCTCAACCACGGATCAGTGATACATTTGGATGAGCTAACAGCTGAGGAAAAAGATATTTTCAAAACATTTAAAGAATTAAGTCAATTAGAAATAATTCAACAGGCAGCTATAAGACAAAAATATATAGATCAAGCTCAAAGTTTAAACCTCAACATTCCATCTAGTCTCCCAGTAAAAAGTGTGAACCAACTAATTATTGAAGCTTGGAAATTAGGCATTAAAACACTCTATTATCAGAGAAGTCAAAGTGTATCTAAGGAGTTGGTGGCTAACTTGGTATCTTGTTCGAGTTGTGAGGCTTAATATAGCACGACATTGATAAAAATGGAATGAATCATTACTTTGCTGAGTGGTTGGCATTTATATTTGACCCAAATCATGTGCTAGAACTTAGTCATGTGAAGCTAAAATAGATTTAAACTCTGTGGATAGGTATTCTTCAGATTGAAACACTAATTTAGATTCGCATCAGACTTCTTTATGCATAATTAAGTTTTAATCAATATATCCTAATATTTAAAAGAAAAGGCCCTATAACCAATGAAGTTATAAGGCCTTATATTTTGAATAAATTTAAAAAACTACTTCTTCATAATTGCAAAAGTCGTCCGTCTATTAATCTGATGTTGGTCTTCTGTACACGTACCACAATCACATAAATCTATAAGTCTGGATTTACCAAAACCTTTAGCTAACAAGCGAGAAGGGTCCACTCCCCTACTCACTAAATATTCGACAGCTGATTGGGCGCGCTTTTGGGACAATTCTTGATTATATTCATCACCACCTCGGCAGTCAGTGTGACTGGCTAACTGAATGTTTATTTGTGGGTTATCATTCAAAAGTTTCACAAGAGCGTCCAAAGTAGGTTTTGCTTCATTTTTAATATCCCACTTATCAAAGTCATAATAGATGTTTTGCAGATTAATCTCCTTATTAACATAAATCTTATCAAGTAACAACTCTTTATTAATAGTTTTGGACGCTTCATTATCAAGAAAAACAATTTGTTCCTTCAATACCTCATCAGTAGCATTGAGATAATTTAACTTTGCCACAATAATTTTTACAGAGGTATTTAATGGGAGTAATGTGTAGTAAAACCCATTGACATCTGCATAACCTGTTGATATAGTTTTATCATCTTCCAAATTTACTATTTTTATGAGTGTCTCGCCCAATGGTATTTTCCCTTTTTGTCCACTGTTGGGGTCGTCTTCAATAATATACTGTGGTGTAAAGGTTTTTACTGTGATGTAAAGAAGTTTATTAGTTTCCTTCACTACTATTTTAGAGGATGTATCTTGTTGTACTTTTAGTTTTTTAAAGCTATACAAATCATCTTTGCCCATGCCTTCTCGTGATGATACGAAATAGCCTTGTTGGGTGTAATTTGAGTTGGGTTTAAATGAATAATCGACTATAAATGAGAAATCATCCGCACCACTATTAATGGGGAAACCCATATTGATAGGACTGGTCCATGTTTTATCTTTATTGAGATAAGTTTTAAAAATATCATAACCACCTTGCCCAGGCCAAAAATCAGAAGAAAAATATAAGGTATCACCATCTCCAGTAGGAAAAACTTCATTTCCTGGTGAATTAATAGATGGTGGCATTTTTTCAGGAATAGACCAACTCCCATCTTCAAACAATTCACTATAATAGAGATTTTTTGAACCACCTGGTTCCTCAAGGTCAGCTGAAAAAACTAAGATACTGTCATTTTCAATGAGTGTAGGATGCCCATAATTAACTTTTCCTATTATAAAAGGCATAACTTCTGGTTCGCCCCATATTCCGTATTGCCTATCAGCCATCATAAGAATGCAGTGGTCATCACTCGTGCTAGATTCTGTAAAACACCGTGTAAAGTACATTCGATCCATGGATTTAGCAAACCAAGCTGTGCCATCATTATGGTTAGAATTAATCTGGGAATCAAACCGTCTTACCTCCGAACCGCTTTTGGGCATTATAAATAAGTCGCTAAATTTTTCCCCAGTCCAAAGATATTTACCCTTTCCTGTTGCGTCTGGTCTCTCTGATGTAAACACCAAAAAATTATCATCATATATGACGGGTGCGTATTCAGACGTTTGTGTATTACCCACTAGCCTACTTACTTTATATATTGGTGGCTTGGCCATGTTATCTAAAGCTGCAATACAAATTTGTATTTCTCTCTGAGCCTCCTGAGTTCTTCCGGTTAATTCGCCCAGTTTTTTATAAGCTTCAATGGCTGTTGAGTAGTCTGCCATATACTTTGAGGCCCGAGCTAACCCTATGAGAGCTTCACCCCCATATTTATATTTTGCAGCAGTATTAAACCAATTTTGGGCTTCTGGATAGTTTTGAACTTTCATATAGCTCTGCCCGAGTAAATAAGCCTTTCTTGAGAGCATATTTTCTGCTTTCGTATTTTTTATCTCTGCTTCCAATAGTTCTATAGCAACAGCATATTGTTTTCTTTCATAAGCCGTTTCGCCATTTTTTATTTTTTGATTAAAACTACAAGAGCTAAGAGCTATAATCCAAAAAACAACACTCAAAGCACTGACTACCAATAAAAAAGACAAAATAGAACGAGAAGCTATCATCTGTTTACACTATGTTTTACGCTTTTTCTTTTCGGCAGCTGGAAAAAGAATATTATTAAGGATAAGTCTGTAACCTGGACTATTGGGATGTAGGCTTAAGTCCGTCTCAGGATCACCGACATAGTGCCTATAGTCCTCTGGGTCATGCCCTCCGTAATATGTCCATGTTCCATATCCATGAGTACCATGTAAATATCGTACTTCATTAGCCGACTTATTATCACCTAGAATCAATACATCAGGTTTAACATATTGACGACCAAAAGCGGTACTTTGTCCCATAAAGCCTTTTACAGTAGTGGTATGGTTTTGAACCAACATGGTGGGTATAGGATCCCACTTTGCTGAAAATTCGAACAAATTAAAATAATCCATCTCAGGATTAACATTTCTTGTCTTTTTATCTATATCTGAATATTCGTATTTCAACGGATTAAGCATCAATTTAAAGTCTCTAAAGGCAAAAGTATTTGAATAATCTAATTTACTATTGGCATCTGTATCATAACCATCACCATCATACATCGAGTCTATAAAGTCAATACCATCAGCCGCTAAAGCGATATCAAATGTGTCAGGTGCAGAGCACATAGCAAACATAAAACCACCACCAGCAACGTACTCTCTAATTTTTTTAACTACGGCTAACTTCATTTGTGAGACTTTTTTAAAACCTAGACCAGTGGCGAGTTCCTCCATTTTTTGCTGATTGAGTTTATACCATGCAGAGCCCCCATAACTGGCATAAAATTTTCCATATTGTCCTGTAAAATCTTCATGATGCAAGTGCAGCCAATCATATTCTGCCAATTTATCTTCCAAAACCTCTCTATCATAAATTTTATCAAAAGGTATTTCAGCGTACGTTAAAACAAGTGTGACCGCATCATCCCAAGGCTGTATTTTGTGTCCTCTGGCACTGAAATCAGGCGTGTAAACAGCTATTTTGGGAGCTTTTTCAAGTTTTATGACTTCTTTATTGATTTCTGGGTTACTTATTTCGTTTCTGATATTTATCCATTGAGCATCGGAAATGATTTCATAAGTGACACCTCTCACTTTTAATTCATATTCTAATGTATTGGCAAATGGATATGCAAAACTACCTCCTCTATAATTCAATAACCAATACGCTTCAACACCTTGATCTAATACCCAATAAGTAACACCATATGCTTTTAAGTGATCTCTTTGTACTTTGTGATCCATAGGTACCAATATATAAGTAGCAAAGCTAAAGAAAGAACTAAACAAGAAGAATAAAACGGATATTTGTCTTAACATTTAATCTTTTTTCTTTCTTAAACGTTTCAAAATGGTTTTAGATTACAAAATCAATTTAAAAAAATCATAATATATCTGATAAGTTATAGTTTATTGGCGATATTTTTAGAAATTTGCAGTTTAATATAGAAATAATATAGTGATAAATACATTTAGTTTTTCATATCCATGGTGGTTTATTTTGTTTTGTGTAATGGCTGGAGTAGGTTATGCTTTAGCTATGTATTTGCGAGAAACTAAATTTTTCGAACACAATATTTGGGTAAAAAGAGTCATGGCCATCTTGCGGGCCTTGAGTGTTTTTATTATTTCTCTTTTACTTTTATCTCCTTTTGTTAAAATAATAAAGGAGGATATACAAGCTCCTATTATAGTCATAGTCGAAGACAAAAGCGAGTCTATCGCCGCAAGTACACCTGATGAGGTATATCAAACCTACAAAAAAGAATTTGATGATTTAGCGGAGTCTCTGGAAGATAAATTTAAAGTGGTCAGATATAGTTTTGGTACAGAAGTGCATACACAATACAAAGATAGCCTATCTGACAAGAGCACCAATATGAGTCAGGCCGTTAAATTCGTATCGGATAATTACCAAGGGCAGAACTTAGGCGCATTTATATTGTGTACTGACGGTATCTTTAATGAAGGTAGTCATCCTTTATATATGGAAACAAGTTTAAATATACCTCTACATACCGTAGCTTTGGGCGATACTACTCAGAAAAAAGATCTTTATTTTCAAAATGTCCTACATAACAGTATAGCCTATTTGGGTGATAAATTCCCTATTCAAGCGGATATATCTGCGTTCAATTGTCAAGGCAACACAAAGATAACTTTAGAGCAAATGACGGGTTCTGGTACAAAAATTATAGCGGAAGAAAATATTTCTGTAAATACAAACAACTATGTCACTTCCAAAAACTTCGTAGTAGATGCCAATAGTGCCGGCGTAATTAGATATAGACTCAGATTAGCACCATTTGCTGGTGAATACAACCTAAAAAATAATGTCAAAGAATTTTACGTAGAGGTGCTGGATGCTAGACAAAAAATACTCTTATTGGCCAATGCGCCTCACCCAGATTTGGGCGCACTCAAAAATATCATCACTGAAAACAAAAACTATGAGGTAGAAATAGGCTACGTAGGTGAGTTTAAAACCAATTTAGCTGGATACAATATGGTGATATTCCATAATTTACCATCTACTACACATGATATCACTTCCTTAGTCACACAGTTGAATACCAATTTTATTCCTAGAATATTCATCGTAGGACTACAGACTGATCCACAAAAACTCAATAAGAATCAAAATATAGTTACGCTCAATACCAATAATAGAAATATTGAAGAGATTCAAGCCGATATTAACCCTGGGTTTACCCAATTTACATTGAGTGATAATTTCAGAAAGCAACTAGCCAAATTCCCGCCTTTAATAGTTCCTTTTGGAGAATATAAGGCTGACCCCACTAGTCAGGTGCTACTTTATCAGAATATAAAAAAAATCAAAACCAACTACCCACTTTTGGCTTTTAGCGAAAAAGATGGCATAAAATCGGCAGTTTTGGCGGGCGAAGGTATCTGGAGATGGAGACTTATTGACCACCTCGAGCATAAAAACTATGATATCATCAATGAACTGGTTCAAAAAACGATATTACTTACTTCATTAAAGGCTGACAAAAGAAAATTCAGGGTAAAAACCTCAAAAAATGTCTATAAAGATAATCAGCAAGTCCTATTTGAAGCCCAACTCTTCAACGATAGCTATGAAATGGTAAATGAACCTGATGTAGAACTAAAAATAAGAAACGATCAGGGCGATGAATTCAAATATATCTTTGACAAAACACAAAATTATTATACTTTAAATGCGGATCTCCTACCAGCGGGCGTGTATACTTACACAGGTAGTACGACATATAATGGACAAAATCAAAGTGCCAGCGGACGATTTAATGTAGAAGCCATCCAATTAGAGCAGTATGACTTGACGGCAAGACATGGGCTATTGAAAGGTTTGAGTGAGAAATTCGGTGGTAACATGTATTATCCCAACCAAATAGCTCAGCTTAAAGATATCCTAATCAATAATGATAAGATAAAGCCAGTCCTGTACGAAACCAAAAGTACTCAATCTATTCTACATCTAAAATGGTTATTTTTTCTAATTTTAGGTCTTTTAAGTGCAGAATGGTTTATGAGAAGATATTTCGGAAGTTATTAAGATGATGACAGAGAGAATATATTTAGACAATGCGGCCACGACACCTATACTTCCTGAAGTAATAGATATAATGACAGATGTGATGGTCCACGATTTTGGAAATCCATCATCTATCCATGCACATGGGAGAAAGGCACGCACTATCATAGAAAATGCCCGAAAAATAATGGCGAAGGCTATAAATGCATCCATCTCAGAAATATTTTTCACCTCTTCCGCAACGGAATCCAACAATTTAGTCATAAAAAATTCAGTTTTTCATAATGGTATCAGGCGGATTATAAGCTCACCAATAGAGCACCACTGTGTCCTTCATACCATACAGTACTTAGAAAAATACCACAATGTAGACGTACTGTGGCTTGAGGTAGATAATAAGGGCTTCATTAATCTGGAACAATTAGAAAATGAACTCAGCAAAAATAAAGTTGCCACTTTAGTATCTATCATGCATGCCAATAATGAAATTGGCACATTACAGGATATTTATCAAATTGGGCATATCTGTCAAAAGTATGGTGCCTTATTCCATAGTGACACTGTGCAGACTATCGGCAAATGGCCTATAGATATACAGAGTATTCCAATACATTTTTTGTCAGCATCAGCTCATAAGCTTCATGGACCCAAAGGTATAGGTTTCGTTTATATCAATAGTGATACGGTATTACCTCCTTTTATACATGGCGGTAGTCAAGAAAGAAATATGCGTGCTGGTACAGAAAATGTCATAGGTATCGCTGGCTTTGCCAAAGCAATGGATATGTCGGTTATCCATATGGAAAGTAGAAAAAACCATATTTTAGAATTGAAATCATTATTTAAATCTGAACTAAAAGATAAAATAAATGCTGTGGATTTTTTGGGTAGTGACGATATCAACACGGCATCCTATCATATACAAAATGTTTCTTTCCCTCGATCAGAAAAGTCAGAAATGTTAGTCATCAATCTCGATATAGCTGGCATCTCAGTATCATCAGGGAGCGCATGCACTTCTGGTATAGAACAAGAATCTCATGTACTTAAAGGCATTGGTCATGATGTGTCAAGAAATTCAGTAAGATTTTCTTTTTCTCATCTGAATACACGCGAGGATATCAAAGCAGTCGTAAAAAAATTAGTTGATATGCTTTAGAATAATAGTGCACTACACTTACACTCACAATAGCTCTTATCTCATTAGTACAAAATTATCCACTTTAACTTGTTTTTCCTCGTTACAAATGTATTGAATTTTGTAAAGATAAGTACCTCCACTCAACGGCGTACCGTTTTTTGTGCCGTCCCATTTATCATTGATATCTGTGGTCTCCCAGACCTTGCTGCCCCATCTATCAAATATCTCAAAATAATCAAGCTGATCAACTATAAATTTATTACTAATGCCATAAGAATCATTGAGGCCATCATTATTGGGTGTAAATGCACCTGGAAGCAATAAATTTTTGCAATCCAACCTATCTCTATCAGCAACAAAAATCCTTACAGAGTCCGTACTCGTACAGTTGCCGTTATTGAATGATACCGTATAAGTGGTCGATTGAGTAGGACTGGCTTCTGGATTAGCAACGAATGGATTGTCAACAGAAATAGCTGGCGACCATGAAATGTTATTAGCACATGTTTCGCCCGTTTCTAAAATGATACTACCACCAGAAAAAATCGTTGAATTAGGTAATTTTATGCGATCCGGATAAAGATAATTATCAATCAACTCCCTTTCTGATAAGCCTCTATTGTAAAAAGAAATTTCATCTACAAGTCCTCTATGCTTTATACTATTAGTTATCGTATTGCAGGGATTATTACCAAATGAAAGGGGACTTCTTTTTGTAAACACGACATTCTCTCGGGCTATTATTCTTCTTAAAAGCACATTGTCTAAATAGACGAAATAATCTAAGCCAAATTTCACTAGTGTAAAGCGAAACCAACAGTTATCTCTATTCATAGTGTGACGGACTATATGATAATTTTGAGTACTACTTCCTAATTCAAAAGTTAATTCATTTGTTGAAGATTGATATTTTAAACTCATAAATGAATCTATTGAGACACACTGATGCCGCAAAGAAAAAATATCTAAATCCTGTCCCAAATTCTCTAATGTGAAATAAAAATCCATGGTGAAGTCTTTATTCAATGAATCTGTGATTGAGTTGGGTAATACCAAAACATCATCTGCACCATCAAGCCGAAATGACATTTCGTTGAGGCCGCATCTACATTCGGGATTTCCTAAAAATGACATTGGCGCATAGGCTAGACCACTATCTTCATATGTACAATCATCAAAATCATATAAGACAAACCGTCCTGACTGGCCTACAATTATATGGCTAGTTATGATAAAAATTGTAAAAACCAAGGAAAACTTTAAAATTATATTTGTCATAAATTATTACTAAATGCACTAAAGATATCAAACGAAAAAAAATATAGTTTAATTGTTTATTTTTAAAAAATCAGGCTCCGAAAAGATTTTCAAATCCAGGAGGCAGCATATCTTTCATCGCATTTTGAGCTTCATTGGCCTCTATCTGTGAGGCTTGTGCTAGAAATTTATTAAAAGTCACCAACAATAAATCTTCAAGCATTTCTTTGTCATCCATTAATTCATCGTCAACTGAAATGTTTGTGACCTCCTTTGTGGCATTACCCGCTATGCGTACACCTTCGTAAAAGGTATCTACACTCAATGTTTTGAGCTTTTTTTGTAGCTCTTCTTGCTGGTTTTGCATATTAGACATTAAATCTCCAAACATACACTTTAATTGGTTTTGTAAATTTAAAAAGAATTCAATTTTTCAGACTTCTCGTTTTATGAATTTCAATATATATAGTTTCTTATAAATCGTGTAGGAATGAGGCAATCATTATCGGGAGTCAATCTTATCATGACTATCCGATATTTAAATGCATATGTTATAATTGTTAATTTTTTATCATTCCCATACGTGAACCCATCTTTTTAAGGTAATTGATAAAAAAATTGAACTGGCCAAAAGGAATACTCACTAAAAGCACACAAAGCGGCCAAACCAAAGTCATCACAGGAATATAAACAATCCAATAAAGGACATCTTTATCTGTAAAAACAGCACCTAATATCATACTGCCTACTTTGGCACAAAGACTGCCACCCAATGCAAAGGTAATAAAAATCAATGTAAATCTCCCCCAGCTCACGCCCCATTTTTCTTTTAACTTTTTAAACATGTGATAATATTAAGAGTTGGTTTAATTATTTTTTGTAATGGATAAAAATTCTTCTTCGAGGCGGGTTTTACGAACGACAAAATGAGTCACATATATACTGTTTTGACTTAAATACTGAGAAATATGAGCCACTGGAATTTCCTCAGGTAGAGACACTTCTATATGTTCGCCGTTGACCTCGTGAGACAAAATCTGAAACTTTTGAGCCAAAAGGGTCAATAATCGATTATTGTCCATACAATTTAATTCAAGAACAGTATTTTTATTGATGATATGACCTATTGGCCCTTGAGCCAATAAACGTCCATTCTTCAAAATAGCCACATGGGAACATATCTTTTCTACTTCGTCAAGTATATGTGAGGCCATGATGACAGTCTTTCCTTTTTGAGCTACACGTTGTAATATATCTCTCACTTCAGCGATACCTTGTGGATCCAATCCATTGGTAGGCTCATCAAAAATCAACACTTCTGGGTCGCCCACCAATGTTGCAGCTATAGCCAATCTCTGTTTCATTCCCAGAGAATATTGGCTAAACTTAGATTGTCTTCTATCAATGAGGCCTACCAGTTCCAGTAAGTCGTCAAAATGGGGTTCATGTGATTTTTTGATATGTCTGATGATATCTAAATTTTCATCCGCGTTCATATATGGATAGAAATTGGGTGTTTCTAATATGGCCCCTATCTTATGACGGTAATGGTCACCAAACTGGCCATCAAACCAAGTAAAAGAGCCTTTTTCTGCACCAATGATACCGAGTATGATTCCCAAAGTAGTTGTCTTACCACTCCCGTTTGGACCTAAGAGACCATAAATATTTCCTTTTTCAATAGACAAATTTAAATTATCTAAGGCTTGAATATTACCATACCTCTTACTTAATCCCGATATATTTAAAGCTACCAAAGTCTAATTGTTATTTACCATATCAAAACATAGGTTTTTAATTTAGGTTTGCAAGTGCAGGTATTATTTTAAAATCTACCTCTACAGAGCAACCCATGATTGTATATTACCTTATACCACTATACAATACAGATAACAAAATAAATTCTATTTCTCCCAGCCACAAATAATCCTTGTAACCCAAGCTCCATAACTACCCTCTCCATGCTACCGCAAGTTTACAACTTCTGCCCTAACCACACAACAGTCTATCAATTCCCTACACATAACAATAAATTTTATGCCAAATATACCCAAACAAAAATTTGTCTAAATGAAAAAAAAAAACGAAATTTATCCCTGATGTGAATTTTCAGAATTTAAAAAATAGTACTGAAAAATTCACCATTATTTAAAAAATTTATAATACTTTTACAATGCGAAATTTAAAAATTTTAACGTTGATGCTTTTTATTGGGCTATTTATTGGGGGCAATGGGTGTCGGAAGGATGAGCTATTATTAAAAAGCTCTAATAATTTAGGTTCTCCTAAGTTAGATAAAACTTATCGACCTGTATTTAACACACTATCTCATTATTCAAATAATCTTAATGCATCCTCACACATTCAAATATTAGCCCCAACTTTTTCACAACTTGATAAGGTAGGTAAGGACTTAGGAAATGTTAAATGGGGTACACCACCGTCCAAAAAAATAGCTGAAATATACCGTATGGGCCAAAGACCCGAAATCAACTACTCAATTATATATGATGATAAAAATGATGATAAATATATCATTGCTGTCCCCATGACAAAGGACAGTATCATTGAGAGCATTTTATTTTACTTTGGAGGTTTAGAGCAAGCACACTTTTTATTGGTAGAGAAAGGTGAAATAGAAAACTATGTATTGATGCATCCACAGCCCGATTATAATAGGGACAAAAATGATTTACTTTATATTTCAACATTTAATATACTTCGTCAAAGCTTTAACAAATCTAAAGATCAAACAATAATTAAGTGGTTAGATGATTTTCAAAAATTAAGACCGCACCCTATTGGGGGTACAAGATGTACTGTTTTTATAATCGAAACGTCATACGCTTATTTCGAGGAAGGTCCTTATGGACAGACCGCAGTTTATGTCCTTCAAATTGAATATCAATTGGTAAATTGTGGTGGAGATGGCGGTAATAGTGGAGGAGATGGCGGTGGAACTGGAACATTTGGTAGTACTGGTGGTGGGAGCGATGGACCAACAAATCCTACACCTGATCCTGATGAAAAAGACATGCCTCCCATGATGAATAGAGATTGTTGGAAAAACTTGTCCCCTCAATCAAGACATGACTTGAACAATACTATTGATATTGTCTTATCTTCTTCATGTGATGAGGAGGCCGCTCAATCAGAAATTGAAAGCATCTTAAATGAAGAATGTTCAAAATTAAATTCTAATGGCGACTTAAGTGGTGATGAGCAAGGTGGGGTCGTTTCCATCGAACAAGGAATGGCCAATAGTGAGTTTGGAGACAACTTTAATAAGGCTTTGGAAGGGGTGGATTATATAGATAATAATATCGCAGATCCTCGATTAAGATGTTTATGGGAAAAGCTTATGAAAACAAATAATAACGTAATATGTGACCAAATAAGTTATTTTGATGGGCCTACAAAATTAAATTTTAGTGTCTGGTCCCAAGAGTTTATAGGTCCAAACCAACAGAATGCAGTTGTTGATAGAGATCAAAATGGACAGATAGCAATGCAATTAAATATTAATAATTTAAAAGACAAATGTGATATTGAAATTATTAAAACAATGATTCATGAATCAGTTCATGCTGGTATATTAAATGTAGTTCTTGGAACCCATGAAGCTGGATGGGGAATAAATGATGTTCCTGATTTAAAGTATTATTATGATAATTATACCAATTTCCATCACGAATATATGGCAGGATCTTATTTTGATAAATTAGTAAGTGCACTTAAACAATATTTTGGAAATGAATATACAGACTTAGAGTATGAAGCATTAATGTGGAGTGGCCTCCATAAAACATCTGCATATAAAAAGTTATCTGAAAGTAAAAGAAAATCTATTGAAGCCATTTGGGATAAGTTTAAAAACCGTACAACATGCAAAAAAACGTGCAAATAATTTTTTTAGTATTTTTACATCTCCTAATCATGAGTTGTAGACCACAAGAACACAAAGTCGTTCTGTCAAATAATTCTGATTGTATAGCAATTATAACAGATACCACAGTCGCATACTTCCAAAAAAGAACAATAATACCCAATATTTTCCAAATAAAACCTGATACAGAAATATATTGCTCCAATAAAAGTACTGAAATTGGGTGTTATGACAGAAATAGACAGGATTATCAAATGTGTACAAAGGTAAAACAAATAAGCAATGAAACACGGATCATTACAAGTAGTGATAGTTGCACAAGAAATAATTTATCATTAAATGATAGTCTTTTTCATAAAATAAATTTTAATGGTGATTATTTTACTTGGGATTCCATTAGAATTCAAGCTGAATTTGACGAATATATAAATGATATTACTTATCAAAGGAGGGATATTGCAAAAAAACAAGCTAAAAATCATCCACTTACTTTAGAAGAAGAAGTATTTCTAATTTGTAGCACTAATATTAAGCTTTACTATTTAGAAACTCACGATGATTATCCAATAAAAATTGATATTTATCACAAAGATAAAATAATAAAAAATTCAGAAGGAAATATATTGCCACTACTTTATCAATCATTAGCACAATTGATTTATCAGCCTGAGCAAAAGCGTTAATATTTTGGAACAAATTGATCCATTTAAACGACCCACAGGAATACAAAACGATTTTGTATTCCTGTTTTTCTCATAAGTTGAGTAGGTTAAACCCGCAATCTACGGCACATTAGAAATTCTTAAAGATACCAATTCACTACCTATTTCACATTACCTTTTAGCAATAGCTAGACATCTCTATATCACCCTAAAGCTCTCTTCCATTCTCTTTTAGAATTTTCACTACTTCTTCTTCCGGAAGACCCGTGATATTGGAAATCATAGAAATAGATAGGTCATTTTCGTATCCTTTTAGAACGATTTCTATTTTTTCTTCAAGCTTTGCTTCTATCACGGCTGTCCGCATCGCACTCTCGGACACCCTTACATTTTTGAGATAGAATTCATACTCTTTTTTGTCTACTGTTCTCATTTTTTCGTATTTTAATTTATTTTCTACTTGAGCCAAGCCTTTGGCACTATAATTATCTGGTACTTCTGTATTTTTTAAGAAATATATCCATTCATCTAAAGTGTTCTTTGATACATTGTTGAAGTTGTTTATTTTGATGATATAGTATTCAGGATAAATATCATATGGATAACGCTTTTCATACTCCTTTTGTTGTCTTTTACTGAGTGCCAACATATCACTCTTGTTGACACCTGTAAACTCCATTTTGCCATGATAAATATAATCATCGCCGTGACCCAAGTCAAAATACAAGATATTGATAGAATATATTTTCTTTACTTTTGAGTAATCAAATCCAACATCCATGTAATCTACCAGAAACTTTGAGGCAGCATATAGCATTCTTTGAAAATAATCTAGTTCCGAATAAAATTGCAACTCAATGATTATCAACTCCTCTTTGCTATTCATGCATAACATATCCACGCGATTGTACTTGTCATCCTCAGAGTTTTTATTACTTTCTGACTCCAACATCTGCTTTATCGTTACGTCCACTTTAAGAAGCTCTGTAAGAAACCCCTCCAAAATATCAAAGTTTACTTTCTGTCTAAGCAAACGCTTGATGGCCCAATCAAAGCTAACGAGTGTTCTTTTTTGCATTTAATGTATTTTCATTTGCAAATTCAAGATATGCAATACCTTCATTTTCTATTTCCGATGTAAACGCTTGATATTTAGAATATGTTCCTTTATTTCCCATTTTTTAGTGATTTTAGTTTTTTCATTTAAAATGATTGCCTTTGTGGGTGATACCCTGCAAACGTCCTCGCTGAGATACGGTATCTATAGGCTTCCAGCCCGAAAAACTCCATGTAACCCACCCCTCAACACTACCCTCTTCAGTCCACTCACATCTAACTTGTTATGCATAACAATAAATTTTATACCAAAAATACCCCAATAAAAGTTTGTCTGATAAAAAAAAAAAAAAAAACGAAATTTGCCCACGATATGAATTTTCAGAATTTAAAAAATATTACTGAAAAATTCACCTTTATTTAAAAAATTTATAATACTTTTACAATGCGAAATTTAAAAATTTTAACGGTGATGCTTTTTATTGGGCTATTTATTG
>DAIPYV010000014.1:0-30919 GCA_036782555.1 Saprospiraceae bacterium | reverse complement strand
AATAAATCAAACATTTACGAATGGCTTTTTGTTTTTTTGTCATGTGCTAAAAATTAAATTATAAGTTTTGTGGTTTTTTGCAATATTTTCTTCCAGTAGCTTTTCCTTACCTTTTGTTATATAATTATTCAATTCGGTTTTATAAGAATGCATGTATACTGCATTTAATTTTTTACTATCTGTATGAAAATAAGGTATAGAAATTTTTTCAACTTCTTTTAAAATGATATCATCTTCACTTTGTGACCAAGTGATAATAAATAATCTTAATTGGGATTGAACTCTGAGTATTTCTTGTGAAGTCCAACGTCTGATATCATCATGAAAGATTACTCTTCCTTTTGGATCTATTTTTGACATTTTGCATAAAAAGTAGTCATTGTTGCAGTGTTGTGCTACACTTGTATTTTTCGCATTTTGGAATTCTAAAATCGCTATAGGACGATTTTTATTGTCACAAATGAAGCAATCAATATTTGTAGGCCATGGAGTACCGGCTTTTCTTAGTTCTCGGTCAAAAAAAGGTAAATCTTGTTGTTCTCTAAAGGGTTTTGTCGATTTCCACCCTTTTACTTTGGCTATCCACTGAGCAAATTCATTATAACTTTTGAAATGCTCTATCAATTCTATATGCTCTAATGATTTGATTTGAAAAAGATAGACATTTTGGTTTTCATCACAGTAAAGTGCATATGTTACAGGCAGCCCAAAACAGCGCGCAAAGTTTATTTTTCGTTCTAAATTTCCTCTTCCTTCTAATACTATGATAGCTGAAATGATTTCATTTTTTTTGGATGGTCTTGTGGCATCAAAGTCTACTCTAGCTCTTTCTATTAGGTTTGTGACGACATTGTGGGCATTTTGATTGCATCCTTCTATACTTTCGAGAAAATATCCACTTTTTTCAGAAAGTAATGATTTGGCCCAATTG
Source organism: Saprospiraceae bacterium (assembly GCA_036782555.1). GTDB lineage: Bacteria > Bacteroidota > Bacteroidia > Chitinophagales > Saprospiraceae > OLB9. The sequence goes on along the minus strand of DAIPYV010000014.1, from coordinate 29,988 downwards.
ACACTGTCACTTCGCTCTGATGTTTCCTTTCTAAAGTTGGTCAGCGCCATCATTCCATATTTTATCAAACAATAGTTGAGCATTGGTCATGTTGCTGTAAGATTTGTTGAGTATTTCTATTCTTTTTGACCTATCCTTTTCTGAATATTTTGCATTAAAAAGCTCCAAAGTTTTTTTATAAAAATCATTTTCTTCCATGACCACAAGGCTTTCGAGCCCTGTGTTTTTGACCATGGCCATATTGGCTACACAAAACCTACCACAGTGAAGGGACTCTATCAACTTTAACTTAATACCCGTATCTTGAAAAGTTGGCAACAAAATGACTTGTGCTTCACTTATTAGATTGGTCATTGTACTATTATCAGGATTAGGCATTAAAGTGATATTTTCGATACTACCCGATGCCTCTATGAGTTCCTGAGCTGGATTTTTTCCAGCTATAGTCAATTTTATTTCTTTGTTGGCAAATTGTCCAATCAATATCTTCGCTACTTCGATATTTTCAGAGACTGAAAGATTTCCATGATATAATGCATAGTGGCCTTGACCTTCAAAAAAATTTATTTTTTCATTCGAGTGAAATGGTGGCAGCCAAAATGTATTTTTAAAAAAGTCTTTGAGATAACTTTCATCATCCTCTGATATGGCTCCTATGCTGATATCTGGTGGAAGTTTTTTGAGTATTTTTTTTAAAAGAAAAGCCTCCTTATAATAATAAAGTTTTTTAAGGGGATGTGTTTCTCTTTTGGCTAATTGAAAGTAATAATCATTTTCAATATTATGAGAACGAAGGAATAGACGCCTGTTTTTATAATTATTAATAAGAATGGGATGAATAGTATGCAGTCCTTCAAATAATATCGGATAGTTATTAGATCGCAGGTTGTGCTCAAGCTGGGTATTTTTACGTGAATAAATAATGTAAGGAAGTAAAGAAAAATGCTTTACTATACTTGTTTCCCTCTTATAATAATAAACTTTTTGACAATATTTTTCAAGCTCTTGGCTTTCGCTACGACCATATTGGAAACAATGAAGATATATGTTAATCCCTAGGGCATGCAGCGCTTTTATTTTATAAAAAATATCTATAACGCCACCGTAATTGGGTGGGTAGGGTACATCTAAGGACACTATATTAAGATTGTATTCAGGCATGCAGAATGTATGATTTATATAGTCATAAATTCTTAAGAAGAAAAACTGAGAAAATGTTCATAAATAGTTCTTCATTTTATCTTTTTTAATCTAAGACAATCCATGAACAAAACTAAGATAAATATTATTTAAATATAAAATTTTTTTGTTTATGAACAATTTAGTTACAATTTTTGTATTATTTGTTGCGCTGAATGTATCCGGACAGAGTCTGTCGGAAAGACTTAAAGGTCATGTATCCTTCTTATCAGATACCTTGACTGATGGCAGGGGATTAGGTACAGAAGGTAAGACATTGTCAGAAGACTATATTGAAAGACAATTTCAAGAAGTAGGACTCAATCCATGGAAGGGCAGTTTTAAGCATGATTTTCGTTTTAGAAACAATTTGATTTGGGTGAAGGCCAGCAATTATGTGGGTGTCATTGAGGGTGCTGATCCAATACTCAAAAATGAATTTATAGTAGTAGGGGCCCATTATGATCATCTAGGCTATAAATTGGTTTCAGGCCAAAAGGTCTTTTATCCAGGTGCTGATGACAATGCCTCAGGAGTCGCATCCATTATTGAATTAGCCAGAATGCTGCAACAAAATAAAAACGAACTGAAAAGGAGTATTATTATTGTCGCCTTTGATGCTGAGGAAAGTGGCCTGCTAGGTGCCAAACATTTTGTTGATGAAGAGACTGTACCACTAAAGGATATAAAAGCTATGTTTAGTTTGGATATGGTCGGTATGTATTCTTCATATAAGGGAATAGATTTGACTGGAATAAAAACAGTAAAGGATTTCCATATTCTTTTAGACCCTATTGTGCAAAAGCATAAGATCAACATCAATAAAAAATCTGATGATATAGAACAACAAACAGATACAGCGCCTTTTGGCTCTAAAGGCATACCCGCCATTCACGTATTTACAGGCTTGAAATCTCCTTATCACAAACCGGGTGATGTTTCTCATCTTTTAGATTATGAAGGCATGGCCTTGATCAATGAGTTTATGGTGGATTTATTATTAGGTATGAGCCAAGTCAATGAATTAAACCCCAAAAAAGGCTTTACTGAAAAGGGCAACGGGTCATTTAACTCAGTTAAATTTGATATAGGAATCTTAGGTGCTTTGGGTTCAAATAATCACGCCTATCTAGATAGATTTTATGATGCCAAGTCTTTATTGGGTTATAATGGTGGTCTATTCATGGAATTACATTTTAGTAGTCTTTCCTCTATATCTACTAGCGTAAGGTATGACATTAATAGAAGCCAACACGAGGCAGGTACATTTTCCAGACAATCACTTTATATTCCACTTAACTATGTCATAAGTTCTCCGACAAAGAGTACAGGTTTCAGGGCTTATGCTTCATTGGGGCCATATTACAGATACAATTTTTCAGCTGAAATTGGAAGTCGTGAATACAATGTACCAAGTGAAGTATTAGATACAGAATGGGGGTATAATTGGGAGTTTGGCTTAGACATTAAAAGATATAAAATAGGCTGGAATTACCACAGAGCTTTAACGGATACTTTTAGCGAGTCGGAAAATTTAGGTAAAGTACGCAATAGAGGTTCTCACTTTTTTGTTGGTATAAAATTTTAAAAGGATTCAATGATAATTCTGAGAGTATAAAAAAGTTTTCTTTAATCCAACGATTAAAAAGTTTCCAGTATGCTTTAAACGGGTTGAAAATCCTATTCTTTGAGGGACATCGTGCAAGAATTCACTTTGTTGTTACTGTCGTAATTGTTTTACTATCTTTCTTGTATAATCTAAATGTCTACGAATGAGTGGCGATTTTTTTAGTTATTCCTGGAGTCTTTATAATAGAGATTATCATTACAGCAATTGAAAATGTAGAGGACTTTGTTCATCCTAAATATCACCCACAAATAGGTAAAGTTAAAGACATTGTGGCATCGACGGTTTAAATTTCCGCTATAGCTGCTGTCATGGTGGGACTTATTATTTTTGTACCAAAATTATAGGTTGGATAGAAATAGGAAAGTAGACCTATCTCATTTTCATAAAATAAAAATGGTCGCCCCCCAGCGACCATTTTTCTAATAACCCATGAACATTTAATTTTTTTATGTGAGTTAACCAGACTCACTTTAAAACCCATTTTTTATATTAACTCAATACTATATTAAATTCTTATTATGATACAAATGTACTATCTAGTGCTCTACTTCACAAAATACAAAATATTACCATTATAATATTTGTATATATTTAAATTGTAAAAAATACATATTCAATACTTTATAATTTTAAAGCAATGAAATAAGTATCGATTTTAAATTTATGGGTTAAAAATATTTGTTATTAAGCCAATTAATACCTGAGTGATAAGTGATCGAAGATAGCAGCATTTGGCTTTTTATGACAACACCCTAATAAATTAATATAAAAGACCATAGGCTAGAGCGGCAAGAACACTACCTACGATGGGCGCTGTGACAGGTATCCATGCATAGTGCCAGCCACTACTTCCCTTATGTTTTATAGCTAAAATACTGTGTAAAATCCTAGGGCCAAGGTCTCGCGCAGGATTGATTGCATAACCTGTAGGGCCACCGAGACTTAAACCTATACCTAATACCAATAAAGCAACAGGCAAGGCATCCAATGCACCTAAACTCGCCGTGGGTGCAGCTATAAACAAAACACCCATCACCAAAACAAATGTTCCAAGTAGCTCTGTGACGAAGTTATTTAATTTATGCTCAATCGCGGGCATAGTAGAAAAAGTGGCCAAAATAGTAGAAGCGTCCTTCGTAATATCATAATGGCTTTTGTAGGCAAGCCATACACCCAATTGACCTAGAATAGCTCCACATATCTGTCCCAAAATATACTGAGGCAACATCATCCATTCCATTCTTTCTAACATTACCATTGCTATAGATACAGCTGGATTGAGATGTGCCCCGCTGACAGCCGCAGCACTATATACTCCCACAAATACACCTATCGCCCATCCAAATGTGATGACTATCCAACCACTATTATGACCCTTTGTTTGGTTCAGAATGACATTGGCTACTACTCCATTACCCAATATGATAAGCAGGGCCGTTCCTATTATTTCTGCAAGAATGATTGACATATTCAGATCTAATTATTGAGTGTTAAATTAAATATTTTTGAGCTATTTCATTAAAGGATTCCAGTTGGTTTTGATACCAAATATCATCTTTTGATAATTTACTTTGAAGGATCTTCCCCACTTTTGGTGCGATATCTATGGCTACTTTTGCATCAAAAAACAAAATTCTTATCCTTCGGGATAGTATATCTTCAATAGTACAGGCCATTTCATTTCTTATGGCAAAGACAACATCTCTTTCAGTATATGGAAAATCTGGATGTAGCAAAACATCTTCATGAGTTGCTGTTGGCCTTAAGTTGGATAATAATTGTATTTTATTGGTGATGCACTTATTCGCATGATTTAAGGTGTGTGTTTTAATAGCTTTATTAACGGTATCCTCGGCCATTTTACGATATGTTGTCCATTTTCCACCCGTAATAGTTATAAGGCCTGAATCTGAGACCCAAAGCGTATGATCTCTAACTAAAGCGGCTGTAGAATGGATTTTTTTTTGTTTTATCAAAGGTCGCAAGCCAGAAAAGATTGATAAAATATCCGATTTTTGCACAGCTTGGTTTATGTATTCATTATAATTATGCAAAATAAAATCAACTTCCTCCTTTGTGGCCTTGGGTTCAGTGTCTTTTTCGTCTGTATAAATGTCTGTAGTCCCTATGACGACCTTATGGTGCCAAGGCACTACGAATAATACCCGACCATCAGATGTTTTAGGTATAATCATAGCATGTGGACTATCATAAAACTTTTTGTCAACGACTATGTGTGTGCCCCTTGATGGCTTGATGAAGGACTCAGAGTCAGGTCTGTCTTTTTGAAGTATTTCATCCGCATAGACCCCTGTGGCATTTATAATGGAATTGGTACTGATTAGATATTCTAAATTTTCAAAATGGTCTTTAATTATTGCACCTGAAATTTTATTATTATCATTATAAATAAATTTGTCAAGAGAGACATGATTGATGACTGTGGCACCATATTTCATGGCGGTACGTGCTAGAGCAAGACACATTTCACTATCATCAAACTGTCCATCAAAATATCTTATCCCTCCGACCAGTTTTTTTTGTTCAATATTTGGGATTTTTTTAATGACAGCTGTTTTATTTAAAAACCTTGTCTTACCAAGACTTAGTTTACCTGATAAAAAGTCATATACCATCAACCCCAATCCATAATACAGCCACTGAAAGTAACTGTATGCGGGTAAAACAAAACTTAGTTTTTTAGTCATTGTGGGCGCATTTTTCATCAATGCCCACCTTTCCTGTAGTGCTGATTTGACCATAGCTAGGTGACCCTGTTCAAGATATCTGACACCGCCATGAATCAATTTAGTCGATTTGCTTGATGTACCTTTTGAGAAATCTACCTTTTCTATACACAGGACTTTCAAACCTCTGCTTGCTGCATCTAGCGCAGTCCCAAGCCCTGTGGCGCCTCCTCCTATGACTAAGATATCCCACATGTCAGTGTTTTTTATTCTTTCTATTTGTTCTTCCCTATTCATAAGTATGTTTAATTACTCATAGATTTATTTACAGCTGCCACCCATCCATCATAATGTGTTTTTCTTACGTCCTCTGACATTTGAGGAGTGAATTTTTTTTCTACAAGCCATTGATTTTTAATAGACTCTAAGTCATCCCAAAATCCGACACCTAGCCCAGCTAAATAGGCAGCTCCTAATGCTGTGGTTTCTGTCACAGAGGGTCTGATCACTTGACAGTTCAGGATATCAGACTGAAATTGCATCAAGAGATTATTGATAGTGGCTCCACCATCCACTCTTAGTTCTTTTATACTTATTCCTGAGTCACTTTCCATAGCTTTTAAAAGGTCTGTGGTTTGATAGGCTATGCTTTCTAAAGCAGCGCGGGCTATATGTGATAGGTTGGTACCGCGTGTCAATCCTGTAATAATACCTCTAGCATCCTGATCCCAATAGGGTGCTCCTAAACCAGCAAATGCAGGAACAATATAAACGCCATCTGTATTTTCTACTTGCAGGGCCAAAGCTTCTACTTCTGACGAGTCACGTATGATTTTGAGTCCATCTCTTAACCATTGTACTACAGCTCCACCTATGAAAACACTGCCTTCCAGTGCATATTGCGTTTTATTACCAATTTGCCATGCTATGGTGGTCAATAAGTTGTTTTGACTTATTATAGGTTTTTCGCCCGTATTCATAAGCATAAAACATCCAGTACCATAAGTGTTTTTAACCATCCCCGGTGTTATACACATCTGTCCAAAAAGGGCTGCTTGTTGATCTCCAGCTATCCCTGATATAGGCATCGAAACGGAAGTAAGTGTTTGACTGGTATGACCATAAATTTCACTACTGCTTTTGACATCAGGCAATATGCTTTGAGGGATATCTAGTAGTTGACACAATTCTTCATCCCATTTCAATGTATGTATATTAAAGAGCATAGTACGAGAAGCATTTGTCACGTCTGTGATATGTATTTTGCCATTTGTCAGTTTCCATACCAACCACGAATCTATAGTGCCGAAACATAAATCGCCTTTTTCAGCTTTTAGACGGGCTCCTTGTACATTGTCTAATATCCATTTTATTTTAGTACCACTAAAATATGCATCTATCACCAGTCCTGTCTTATCTTGGATAACTGTGGCGTGTCCTTCATCATTTAGTTGATCACAAAATTTTGAAGTGCGTCGATCTTGCCAAACTATGGCATTATGAATAGGTATACCCGTTTTTCTGTCCCATAGGACTGTGGTTTCTCTTTGATTGGTTATACCTATACCCGCTATTTGTAGGGGATTGATACTCGCTTCAGTTATCGCTTGTGCAGCTACACCTATTTGCGAAGCCCATATCTCGGTCGCTGAATGTTCTACCCATCCAGGTTGAGGAAAATATTGATTAAATTCTTTTTGAGCCATCGTAACTATATGTCCTTTATGGTCAAAAATTATCGCGCGACTACTAGTAGTCCCTTGGTCTAAAGCAAGAATATACTGGGGATTCAAAATAGAGTGATTTAGTTAATAGTGCAATATTAAGACATTAGGATATAATCTCCAAAAAAAATTAATATTATTAATCGTGAGGTGATAAAAAGGTAGATTTTTTTCAATATGAAAGAAGTAAAATGGATTAATATCAAATTTTATTTTTTATTCTGTACAAGCCTTCCTAAAGTACCCCGATTATGGTACTTCCTCATATCGAGAGTTTCATTTTATGTACTACAGATTTTCATATGGTTTGGGACTTTTTTAAATAAATGTTATTATATGTTTGAAGATTTTCTTCAGATGAGTTCATTGGGAGTATCATTATTTTAGGCACTATTATACTTTGTGTAATGAGGCTATAATGGGGTTCTTAAAAAAAGATAAATTTCTGATGTGCAGTTTAATTATTGAAAATACTGGAAAGCCTTATAGTAAAGCCACTTCTCAAAAATCCATATTCATCAAATGAAAATGAATAGTCTAAGTCAAACAGAGGTACAGGCCCAGCACTGAAACCTTCTATGCCTATGAAGGGTTCAAAATAAGCACCTCTATTGGGAACATACAGAGCGGAAACTCCTGCGACAAATTTTATTTTTGTTCGATTAATGTATGGAATTTTATCCGCTATTTTTCCATTAAAATGATGTCTGAAATTTCCTTGTACATAGTACTGATTGGTACTATATTCAAAATAGGGTAGGAGGTTAAATGAAGCTAAGTTGGGATTTATCGGGATTAAGATTTGATTGCCTGATGGATGATAGTAGTCTGCAAAATACTCTGGCCGCATACCTAGAAAAGTACCTATATCTACGTTGTACTGTGAGTAACCCCACAGTTTGGCTGACACATAACTGTCACTTATTTTTAAAGAGAGTGTATGCCAAGTGTCATTCTCCGATTTGAGATTGATACCTTGTCTATAAGTAAGTTGAAATGTAGGATATTGGGAGCCTTGTCTGATTTTAACATGTGGATAGCTTCCGTATATTTGTCCAGGGATCCATTTTAATGAAAGTGTTGTACGCCAAAATGTTGAATTTTCATAAACACGTGCATCCAGAGATGTATTGGGGATGTTTTCATCATATAGGAGATCCTTGCGTCGTAAACTAAACTGAGTATTAATATTTAGAGGACTACGTTGAGTATAGCCAGTTTGAAAGTTAATATATATACCATTTAATATTTCTTGCGAATACCCTGCATATCCATAAATATTGTCATAAAGTCTTATATAATTGACTTTGTTCCATAGTGACAGCCATGAATTGTTTCTTTCAATGAGTGAACCCTCAGGGTCAAAATTTTCGTATTGCCTTCCTCCATCTAAATATAGCTTTCCTAGGCTGTAATTGTCAAATTTGTACTCACATCGCATAGAAGCCTTAAATTGATCGTCTGCAAAACCATAGGCCAAAGGTGCGGAAATAGTCCACTTTCTATAAGTACTATCTTCTTTACTCCACTGTGGTGCTATATATATTTTAAATCCTTCTACTGCATTAAATCTCAATGAAGATATGGGTGTAGGCAAAAGAAAAGAGGTTTTTTTATGAGAGTTTTGGTAGGAATAACCCAAAAAGATTGATGACCATTTTAGCTTATTGTTCACTCTGTCCAAAGAATCTAGAAATGGCTTGGACGTCCAAATAGCTCGAAGAGAATCTTTCTTGATATAGTCTTTTTGCTCTTCTGTCGTAAGAGGTATAGGTCTTGTCTTAGCCCAAAAAGCTATATCTTTTTTCAGCGCATCGGCTTCTACTCTAAAGGATTCTCTATTATTGAATACTTTTGTGACGTCTGAATTATTAACCCAATTGGAAAATACATAGGTAAAATCTCCACCTATTTTAAAGCCTAAAATACCTGCTTTAAAAGAGTAATTATAATTAAATAATTGCCACTGGTCTGGTTTTTCTACCGGTACATAGATTTGTTTGACTAAAACGGTATCTATAAAAGTACCTCGAAGCGGTGATCCATATATTTTTATATCTGTACTATAAATATTCCAAAGGTTTTCAGTAATATATATATAACCATGTAAAGCTGGACTAGTACCTGACTTGGGTTGTATTTTGATTTTATTGACATTATAGCCATTATTATCAAAAAAAGTAGATTCTAATTTGTAAATATAGTGACTTAAAGCATTCTTCCCTATCGGGGATACCAAGTTACGTCCTATCTCAATATATTCATCATATAAGTCAAATGAGGCCCAATTATATTGATTGGCTGTGAATAGACTATTGTCTCCTGACTTGATGGATGAAATCATGATTTCTTTGGTCATGTCAGGTGCTTGAAAATAGTATTTGGATTTGGACTCAGATAGGTAGATGATGCCTTGTCTTAAAGTATCTAGAATACCTCCTAGATTGCCGAGTTCATTTCCCATGAGAGCTTCAGGAGCATCCAATAGTTTGATGACGCCTTTGATGTAAAGATCGGCTTGAGAGGACTTGTATTGATTTTTATAAAATGGTCTCTTTTCTATGGCTTTCCTTATGATGGCGTATGCGGGGTCTTCAGCATCAGCGGTGATGACCAGTTCGCTCAATAGGTTATCATCTTGTACTAATATTACATTGACGACTTTCTTCTTGCCCTCATAGACGATATTTTCTATATGTTTTTTGTACCCTACATATTGAAAAGTCAGTTGATATTGACCTTGAGTAGGTATTTCCAAGAGATATTCTCCCTCTGCATTGGACACCGTTCCGGATGTCGTGCCTTCCATATATATCGTCGCATAAGGTAAAGGTATTCCATCTTTATCAGTGATTTTACCTACGATTTGGCTATAAGATATCTTAGCCATAATAATCATCAAAAACAGGATTAGATATTTGCTTTTACTCTTCCACTTATAGTACATTTATCAGCTTTTAGAGTGTGCTATAAAAAAATCTAAGACTTTTTGTTCATTCCAATATGATTTTTGATGCGGTATCGAAAAACCAACATGGCCTCCATATTTTGGAGTCATTAAATGTAAATAATCACTTTCGCGCGCCTTTTCATATGGATAGGCCGAAGGCGCTAAAAAAGTATCATCTTGAGCATTTATCAAAAGAGCAGGCACTTTTACATTATGCAAAAACTGTAAACTATTGCACTGCGCATAGTAGTCTTCTGCGTTTTTAAATCCGTGAAGCGGCCCTGAATAATAATCGTCAAAGTCCCACAGATTTTTTATTTTTTTTAAGTGTGATATGTCTATTATATCAGGTGTTGCTTTATGTTTGAGTTCTATTTTTTTTAGCAGTGTTTTCAAAAATTGCTTAGCGTAAATGAAGTTTTTCTTTTTAAGTAATTCTACACTACAAGCTCTGAGATCACAAGGCACTGAAATAGCGGCTACAGCTTTGATTCGTTTGTCTATAGGATAGATGGAGTCTGAGACATACTTTAACGTAACATTTCCTCCCAAGCTAAATCCACAAATATACAACTCTTCATACCCTTGGGTGTGAGATTGAATGAAATGATGTAGATCATGTGTCCATCCGCTATTATACATCACTTTTTGTTTATTCATTTCACCACTGCATGACCTAAAATTTAGCGCTGCGATATCAGCTCCGGAATTATATAAATTATAGGACGTGCCTAACATATATTGTGACTCTGTAGAGCCTTCCAATCCATGACATAAGATGACCAATTTTTTTGATTTTTCTGCATGGATAGCCCAATCCACATCAAAGAAGTCGTCATCTGGAGTCTCAATTCGTTGCCTTAAAGTATATACTTTGGTTGTTTTTCTGTAAAGGTAGGGATACAAGGTGTTCAAATGACCATTTCTTAACCAAAATTTGGGTTTGTAATCTACTTCTTGTATTATTGGCATAGTCTTGGCAGTTGTTCTTTTTGTATTTTTTCAATTAAAGTAAGAGGCCTATACCTAAGGTGTATTGGTTGTCATTCAAAATATATTTGGGTTCAATATAGTAAGTATATCTGTCTCCTAAAATTCTTAGCGACATACCTAAAAGCAATGAATTTCTAAAATTTTCTGTTCGTGTAAAATTAATACCAGCTAAAGGGTTGATGAGTACCTTGTCAGCGATATTAAACAGTCTGTAGTGCAGGTCTACATCAAAAGTATAAGTGGCTTTTTTTGATAAATAGTATCCCAAATCTACATTGATATCAAATTTATCCGAGATGTCTTTACCTATTTTCAGATGCGGAGCTATGGCTTTAAATTGCTCATTGGTATTGTATTTCATCCCACCCCCAAAAATCCATTGACTATAAGAAAAATTTGATAAAAATATTAAAAATACGCTAGAAATCAATATTTTACGAAAGTAATACATATTATCATGGTTTTTTATTCATGTAAAATTACAAAATATTTATAAAACTGACCAACTTTTGATACTAATATCTACTGAAAATATTTAAAATTGTCAGTTTTTTTTGTAAAATGGGTATTAACCAGTAAATTTATATCCGATACTTCTTATAGAATGAAAATGTTTGGGCTCACTAGGGTCGTCTTCAAAGTATTTTCTAAAAGACAAAATAAAATTGTCAATGGTTCGGGTAGAAGGAAAGACATCATAACCCCAGACTGATTGTAAAATAGTCTGCCTAGATACAGCTTCATTTTTTTTCTCAATCAACAGTTTGAGTAATAGAACCTCTTTTTTTGAAAGATTGAATTTTCCATTTTTACCCTCAGCCTCGTAAGTAGTAAAGTTGATGGCGTTCTCGCCAAAGGTATAGGTTTCTATAGTATTGCTCTTTTTTTCTTGACTTCTTTTGATAAGATTATGGACCCTCAAGAGCAATTCTTCAAGATTGAAAGGTTTGGTCAGGTAGTCGTCCGCACCCGTTTTTAATCCCATTATACGGTCTTGAGAGGTATCTTTGGCTGATACAATAATGATGCCTACGTGATTGTTTTTTAGGCGGACTTGTTCGCAGATTTGTATGCCATTGACCTCAGGGAGCATGATATCCAATATGAGTAAATCAAAGTGTTGACTCTCTATGGCATCAAGGGCCTTTTTTCCATTGTCTAAGGCGACAACTTCAAATCCCTCTAATTCTAAATTCATTTTTATAACTTTTTGAATGTGTTCTTCATCTTCTACAAGTAATATACGCATCTATTCGGTAATTTTATTGGGTAAAATGATTTTTATAACAAGACCTTGCGGCGTGTTGTCTTCAAATTTTAAATGGCCCTTATGTGCTTTAACTATTTGTTGAACAATATTTAGACCTAAACCCGTCCCTTTTGAGTCCCTTGTTTCTTCATTTCCTATCCTATAGAATTGCTCTGTAATTCTGGATTTTTCAATGTCAGGGATACCTATACCATTATCGATACATGAAATGGTGGTGTTTAGATGATTTTGCTCTACCTTTACTTGGATAACGGGGCTGTTTTTGCTGTATTTAATACTGTTTTCTATCACATTAATCATTATACTCTCTATGGCTTCTTTATCTATCATTATCTCTGACACTGACTCAGCCGATTCTACAGTAATATTCAAGTGGGAATGTTGGATTTTATAGTTTTGACTGAGTTTTTCTAAGATGTCTTTTATATTGTTGAGTTCAAAATTATAATTGTATCCCTCGTCTAGCTTTGCGGAAATTAAGAGATTGTGGATGAGTTTTTCGAGTCGATGACTTTCATGTAAAACATTATTGTAGAGATCTTTTTGTTTACCTTTGTCAAGGTCTCTTTTTAGGAGGGTTTCCATAATGAGGCTTATGGCGGCTATAGGCGATTTTAATTCATGAGTGATGGAGAGAAGGAAGTTTTTCTGTTTTGTAGTAGCGCGGATATCTTTTTGGTAAGCCCTCTGTATAAACCATACACCTACTATAAGCAAAATACCAAAAACACTACCTTCTCCGATTATCATCCATCTATTGCGATGGTATTCCTTTTCAATTTTGAAAAGTGCCTTATCATCAGGCGCACCGGCTACACTTTGTTTCAATACTGTTAATTCCTTTTTGACATCGTAAAGATTTTTATTATTACGAGTAAGGAGCACCGACCACCAGATGAGTGCCAGTAAGGTATAGGTCATAACACCATAAGAAAGGAATTTCATTTTAATTTTTTAATATAAATTACACAAAACACTCAATAGATATTTAACTTAAAGACCAAATTTATCAATTTTAGTTTAAAATTTCATACTCAATGTAAAACATTAATAGGATTTTGACAGTGTTGTGACTATGTGGGTCAAATGTGTTCTTCTATCAAAGCTATTTCTTTAAAGGCTGCACCTAGACTATTAATAATATCGCTCGCACTAAGACTTTCATAACTTTGATTTTTAAGTGCGATATCTGCAGCTAAGCCATGAATATAAACACCCAAAATTGTCGCCTCATTGGGTCCATATTTTTGAGCTAAAAGTCCTGTGATAATACCCGTTAAGACATCGCCACTTCCTGCCGTAGCCATGCCGACATTGCCAGTAGAATTGATATAGATTTCTCCATTAGGAATAAAGGTGTGTGTGTACGCTCCCTTTAGGACGATGATGATTCGGTGCAAAAACGACATTTCCTTTGCCAACTCATAGGTTTCTATACTGTTTTGGGTATTGCCAAATAGTCTGTGAAACTCCTTTAGATGTGGTGTGATGATACTCCCTGATGGAATTCTGTCTAACCAGTTTTGTTGACTAATGATATTGAGTCCATCTGCATCTATCACTATAGTTTTACCTATATGTTCTAAGATGAAGTCCATCATTTTGACTGTTTTTGAGCTGATACTTAATCCACATCCTACACCTAAAACATTTTTATTGTCTGTGAAGTCAACAGATTTTAACCTTTTTTGCCCAAGTGTCATCACTTCGGGAATAGATGCCATAATAGGCACCTTTAAACTTTCAGGAACGATGGTTTTGACCAATCCTGCACCAGATTTTAAGGCTGCTTTACTTGACAAAATAGCGGCCCCTAACATGTCTTTACTCCCGACGATGAGGTGTGCTGTACCAAAATCACCTTTGTGCTCATATTTGTTTCTTGTACGATATAAAGATTGAGCTATTTCCTTAGTGACATAAGTTTTTGGACATGAGCTTAATTCTGAAAAAGTATTGTCCAATCCAATATTTACCGTTTCCCAATCATAAACATAAGGTGCGTTTTCTTTCAAAAAAAAACTATATTTTGGGGTTTGAAAGGTAATGGATTTGTCGGCTTTTATCGCTACACCTTGTGATATCCCGTCAGAAGGAAAACCTGAAGGTATATCAATGGATACAATGTGATTTCCAGAGTTATTTAACCTTGATATTAATTCTTGAATCCAACCTTCTACAGGTCTGGTCAATCCCATACCCAGTATCGCATCTATAATGACTGCATTATACGAAAGGTTAAAATCGCTATCTTTTAAGACCGACATTTTTATATTTTCATACACTTGATTTTTTTGCCATTGTAGCGCAAAATCTTCACTATCCTTTGAGGTCAACTGTAACTTGTATATCGTGACTTCATACATGTTAAGCATCAATAATCGACCCACCACAAGACCATCTCCACCATTATTGCCATTGCCACAGAAGATGTGTATGGGCTTTTCTCTTTTGGGGTGCAGAGTCATAAATTTCTCCACAAAAGCATGTGAAGCTCTTTCCATAAGCTGGCACGACGTAATAGGCTCATGTTTTATAGTGTAGGAATCCCAATCCTTGATTTGCTGTGCTGATAATATTTTCATACTAAAACTCTATGCTTAATCTTCATCATCAAAGGCATCGTCATAAAGATACATTTCCTTAAAGTCGTCGATGTCTCTTCGTTCTCTTTTGGTGGGGCGTCCATCTCCTCGTTCTCTAAATTCTGGCATAGCTTTGCCGGAAAACCAACTTTTATATTTATTCATTTCCTCCAAAGATGTCAGGTCTTCAAAACATGGTGCTGCCAGAGTCGCTGAAACTCTTTTTTCAATAATTTTATTGATTTTAAAAGACAAATTGAAGCCATTTTTATGAACATGGACTTCATCACCTACTTGAATTAAAAAGGAGGGTTTTAGATTGGCGCCATCCTTATTCTTTACTTTGCCCGCTTTACAAGCATCTGTTGACATAGAACGTGACTTAAATATACGGACTGCCCATAGCCATTTATCTACTCTTATTTTTGACAGGTCACTCATTTCATTATTTATTCATAATAGGTAGTTGGGGTTTCATAGACTTGAGTGTCTCTAATACTTGTTTGGCCACCGTATAGTTGCGGTACCATCTATTATCCGCAGGAATTATATGCCAAGGTATTTCACTATTATTGATAGCGTACTTATAGCATCTCATGTATTCATCCCAATGATTCCTTTCTTCCCAGTCGGCATCATTATGTTTCCAGTTTCTCTCGGCATCATCGATACGTTGTTGGAGTTTTTCCCCTTGTCTCTCATGAGAAATATGAAGATAAAATTTTAGAACTTTGGTCTTATTGTCAAATTCTAAAAGATTTTCAAAGGCATTGATGGCAGCCATACGTTTTTCTACGTGCTCTTCAGTGATCCATTTATGGACTCTCTGTATCAATATATCTTCATAATGTGACCGATTGAATACCATGATGTTTCCTTTTTGTGGAGCTTGTTTATGAACACGCCACAAAAAATCATGTGCAAATTCTAGAGACGATGGTTTTTTGAAGCCATAGACATCTATTCCTGTTGGATTGCAATGTCTGAAGACTGTTTTCACTACACCATCTTTACCACTAGCGTCCATTCCTTGTAGTACCACCAGTAGGCTTTGTTTTGCCTCCGCATAAAGTAGGTGTTGTAACTCACCGATTTCTAACGCTATTTTTTCTGTTTCTTGTACTATGATTTTTTTCTTTAAATCATTTGGAGCAGTTGTAAGTATTTGACTTAATGTAATGGACATATCTTAATTATTTTATTTCATTTTGTTTCGTTTGACCAAAAAGTTTTGTAAAACAGGTACAAAACCTTCATTAATATCTGTTTCTATAAATTCTATTTTATATTGTAGGCATTTCATCCTCAGTTCTTTATTAAATGCTGTTACTTTTTCTGTGTAGAACTCCTTAACTTGGTTGTGCTGTAATTTTATTTCTTCACCACTTTCCATATCCACAAAGAGATAAGGTCTATTTTCATATTCAAAGTCCACTTCATATTTTTTATCCACCACGTGGAAGAGTATGACTTCGTGCTTAGCATATTTTAGATGTTGTAAAGCTGAAAATAGATCATCTATATCGTCATCCGAGTCAAACATATCACTGAATATGACCACTAATGAACGTCTATGTATGTTTTCAGCAAGTTGATGTAGAGCCTTAGCCGCTGAAGTCTTTTTACCATGTTTTTTAGCACGAATGAGCTCATCCAAATAGGTCAAAAGTAATCTATAATGAGAAGTAGCCGACCTACACTTTGTGTGTATTTTTACATCTTCATCAAAGATACTTAATCCATAGGAGTCTCTTTGTTTGCGCAACAAATTCATAAGCGAAGCCGCCGCTAAAGCAGAAAATTGTAATTTATTGAGTCCTTTGTTTCCTTCAATGTCTGGAAAATACATGGATGATGATGTGTCTATAATGATTTGACATCTCAGATTAGTTTCTTCTTCAAATTTTTTAGAAAACATTTTATCTGACCGTGCGAAGACTTTCCAGTCAATATCTTTAGTGGCCTCACCAGGATTGTATATTCTGTGTTCTGCAAATTCCACTGAAAATCCATGAAACGGACTTTTATGTAAGCCTATGATAAAGCCCTCAACCACTTGTTTTGCCAGGAGTTCAATATTCTCTATCTGTTTTACATCAAAATTGTCGAAAAAATTCATTTATTTTTTTTTACCATGTATTCGTTGTGATATAATGAAATTTAGTGATATTTTGTTTTATAAATCTTTCAAAAAAAATCCCTACTAGATTTCTAATTTAATAAATTTCTTTCATCCTCATGGCTTTGTTCTAAAATATTATTGAAATATGGCATCTTAAAAAAAGTATATTTAATGGCATTTTAAGATTTTAAAGTTTAGGACTCATCGTTGGGCACTCAGCAACAATCTGAGGTGATTTCAAAACTTATAAGCTTTAATACCAATCAATCAAATATCAAAGACAAGGAGGCTACGCCAATCCGATGTTTACACTGCTATAATATTTATCTAATCTGATATGCACGTAAGCAAAAAAAGACTATATTTGCACTTCACTTTTGATGTGTTTTTTTCTGTAACTATAGTTTATGAATAAAAATGATGTTATGCAAATAAGTATTAAAAATATGACAAAAACAATTGTTGTAGATTTCTTTCATTCTCTATTTCCCAATCTCTGCGTAGCTTGTGACTTAGTACCTAAAGCTAAGGGGTCTGCATTTTGTTTGGAGTGTGTTAAGGAGTTGCCCTATACTGACCATTTTAATTTGAGTCATAATAATGTCAAAGAACATTTTATAGGTCGAATACCTGTGCACCATGTGGCGGCTTTGTTTTATTTTAAGAGTGAAGAAATTGTGCAAAATATGCTGCACAAACTTAAGTATAAAAAAAATCAAGATGTGGGTGTCGTGCTCGGTGAGCTTTTAGGAAAAAAACTTTTAGAAAGTCCTCATTTTTCAAAAATTGACATTATTATTCCAGTACCTATCCATCTTAAAAAACAACTAAAACGGGGATATAACCAATCAGAAATAATAGGTCGCTCACTTTCAAAATATACACAAATACCCATGATTTCGGATGCCGTTATGAAGATTATTCACAATGACTCGCAGACGGGAAAAAGTAGAGTAGAACGTACCGAAAACGTTAAATCCGTTTATAAGCTTAACCCCAAAAGAGATATAAAAGGATTGCACCTTTTGGTTTTGGATGATGTAATTACAACGGGTGCCACTATAGAAGCGTGTTGCCTGGAATTACTGAAAGGCCATCCTGCTTCTTTAAATATTGTTTCTGTGGCTGCCGGTGAATAATCAATGAGTTGACATTTAATCTAACTCTTCACTCCATTTCAGATTTTTTGTAAGATATAATGATACTCAACCCGCAATTTGAGCACAAAATGACTTTACTTTGGTATCTTTTTATTTTTCAGTATCTTTAACAAGGTCAATACTAACAATGTTCCAAAAATTAATACACAAGCCACACCAACTGATTTTATGAATAAAGGATTGAATTCACTATCTTGTGCGGATTTATTAAAAATAAGGTGTATACCCAAAAGGACGAATAATATACTACCACTAATTCCTAAAAACGGTGCTTTTGTTTTCATTTATAAGATATTTCATAAGTGATAACTTAATTTCGAAGTAAAGTGTTCATTAATTTTTTTTTAAATGGATCGGAAGCACAATTGGTGACACTTTATTATGCGATGCTCTTAGTAGTGATATATAATAATATTTTTTAAAATAAATTGAATTATATATGTTATATTTTTATAATGTATTATATTTGCACCTAATTTAAAAATACTTATATCATGGCCGAAGATATGAAGCCTGTAGAGCACGAATTTAAAACTCAAAAACTCATAGATATAGTCAACAAATATAGTCATGAGGAAGAATCTCCAAATAAGGTGAGTTTGAAAAACATGAAGATAAAAGAATTGGTTGATAAAATGAAAGCCGAAAAGGATAAAAGAGATTTCATGCTTTTATTTAATATTCTAATGATTTCCATAATAGTCCTAAGCATTATTTCTATTGTACTTGTATTTAGTGTTTTGGATATAGTGGTGCTTATATTAGGTTTGGGATATTTTATTTTTGTGAGACGCAGATTGACACAAGAAACATTAGGGCTCTCAAATATTAAAACTGATGAAGAAGCTTACCTTTGGAGTGGTTATCAGCTCAAAGAGTTAAGATTTACAGCCGTCAAATTTGCCTACATGTTATTCTTTCCATTGTTGATGTTGTTGTTGGCCACCATTATTTTTGAAGAGGCTAGGTCATATCTACTCACCAATTATCTTATAGCTTTAGGCTTAAGCACGCTAGCGTGGTTTTTCTTTTTTATGGATGATCAGCAAGTTTTGGAATCTATAGAATCAGAGTTAAATACCTTGCCTTACCTTAACTAATTTATTTCTTTTTGCCATTCATAAATTCTTTGTCATCAAATTGGTGTATATATTTATGCCAGGGTATAGATTTGTGAGAATCCGAACTAAAATATGTGAGAATTGCTGACATAGTTACAATATCGTGATATCCAGGTATAGGTTGAATGGTATTAAGATTTTCATCCAAGAATATTATAGATGGAAAGCTCATTTGACCACGCAATTGATCAATAACCCATTCATTTATAAGTCTATTGCCTTTTCTTATTTTATTGTATTCTCTGCCTTTCCAAGTTATTTTTTCTATTTTTTCTGGATTGATTCTTACAGCATAATATTCTTCATTGATATATTCTACTATTTTATTGTTGGACAAGGTAGTCTTTTCCATTTTTTTGCACCAACCACACCAATCAGTGTACACCTCAATGAATACCTTCTTGGGCTGAACCTTACTCAATTGTTCAACTTCTTCTAAAAAGAGCCAATTAATATTTGGCTGTCCCAATAGACTTGTCGGAAAAACAATTGTCGTAAGTATTAAGATTGAATAATATATAAGCTTCATTTTCTTTACATTTCTGGGTAGAAAACATAATATTTTTACAAAAGATACATTTTATTATACACTTAAGTCTTTTTTAACCGTTGGCTGGTTGATTTTAACACATGGTTAAGTATGTTAAAAAATAACTAAATGCAAAAAAAAGAAATGGAAAATATACGCCATATTGTTTTTTTATACTAATATTGCGGCGTTTTTAAAACATATAAATTATTAATAATATGTCAGGAATTATTACCGGTACTTCGAGATACAGCGACGTGGAATTGCAAGAGTTCAAAAGTCTAATTGATTCGAAGTTAGAAAAAGCTAAATTTCAATATCAATCTCTAAAGGAACAACTCAAAGATATCACTGAGAATAACAATGATGACTTTGCCAAAGATATCACAGATTTTTCTTCTATTCAATCAGAAGTTGAGATGCTTACTAAAATGGCCAATCATCAGCGTAAGTACATACAAGATTTAGAAAATGCTCTTATTAGGATCAACAATAAATCTTATGGTATATGTGTAGTGTCAGGCGAGCTCATTGATAAAAAACGCTTGCTGGCTGTACCTACTACTACCAAGTCAGTGATAGCTAAAACATTATCAGAAACACAGCATCTACAAAGACCCAAAGATAAGGATAAAGGTTTTGATGATTTTGATGAAATCACTGATGAAAAACCTAAAGAACCTAGAAAGCCCACCATTATCACCAAGGTCATCAAAAAAACACCAGCTGTCAAAACGCCAATAGACGATTTAGATGATGATAATGAAATAGATAAAATATTTTCTGAACTTGATGTTATCAAAGAGTTGGATGAGGCTGAATTAATGGTAGATGATGACGATGATGACACTGGTTTTGACAATGATGATAATCTAGATATGATAGCTGATGATTCATCTGAATATGGTGATGATGACGATGATGATTATTAGGATGTAGAAATATTTTCAGATTTTAGCCTATATTAAAGTCTTTTAATTATATTTGCTCCAAAATATAATTATGAGACTTTTTTTATGTTTAATAGTAAGTAGTTTGTGGGTAATTATTGGAAATGCTCAAAAGAACATGACCTTCCCCCTTCATAGTAATGAAATTTTAATTCAGCGGAGTTCACCCATATTAAACCAAGAGTGTTCAGGTAAATTAAATCCACACCTGAATAAGGAAAATTGGAATATACAGATGACCCACCTTGGGGCTATAAAACATGCGACTACTGTGCCACACAAAGAAATGTTGGTTTTAAAAGAAAAAGCCAATAATGTCAAAGTTAATGGTAGAAATATAGAATTGGCTGGAAATCTACGCTACAACTTCTCTATGGATACTGCCGCTCTGAGTCATAATTTTCGTGGTAATGCAAGAGGAGCCAGCGTACCTATGGACAATACAGTAGCGGTCTCTCATAATGGACACATTGTTTCGGCTATTAACTCAAATGTCATATTTACTCAGCCTGATGGTGTCATCTCCTATAATAAAGGGTTCACTGACTTTTTTACTCTCTTGGGTTTAGGGACACGCATGTATGATCCTAGAGTGATTTATGATACGGAAGATAGACGTTTTATATTCATGTGTTTGCATGGCTCAGACCCCAATTCGACATTTTTATGTTTGGCGTTTTCTGAAACAGAAGACCCTAATGGCGCTTGGAATTATTATGCAGTAAGAGGCAATCCTGATGGTGACGACAATTGGTTCGATTATCCAAATATATCAGTATCTCATCATGACTATTATATTACAGGCCTTATGCGTGACAGGAATGGCGATTGGCAATACTCAGTCATGTATCAGATTGATAAAGAAAGCGGTTATAATGGAGAAACTCTTCAGTTTAGATACTACAATGATATCAATGATGCCGATGGGGCTTTATCGTTTAATCTCGTACCTACACCTAGTGGATCACAAGAATTATTGACGCCCGGTATGTATTTTGTGAGCAATAATCCTCAAGGAGGCAATACTTATAATCTTCATTACACTACAGACTCAGCATTGGGCAATCCTTCACTTATCGCTGTACAAACTATTGGATTAGAGACTGCATTGGCGCCTGATGCGCGACAGCCCAATTTTTCTAAAAGGCTCAACACTTTTGATAGTAGAATATGGTCAGCTATGTATCATAATGGAACAATTCATATGGGAAGCCACGTGAATACTACTGATGGTGATGTTGGATTGTTTTATGGTAGGATGAATGTGGTGGATGCCTCTGTAAAGGCTGATGTATTGCATATACCTAATGTCGATTTTGGCTTTCCTTCTTTTGCTCATTTTGGTAAAAATTACGACGATAATGATATACTAGTTAATTATATAGTTTCAGGTGTTGAAAAATTTGCATCTCAAGAGGTGCGTATTTGTCGTGGTGCGGCTGATGAATTTATATGGTCAGAGCCTACGGTAGTGAGGGAAGGAAGATCAGTGATTGATGTCTTAGATGGAGATGTGGATAGATGGGGTGATTATACCACAGCCGGGAGGAGATTTGTCAATGATAGGGTAGAGGCATGGATCACAGGATGTTTTGGCGAAACACGCTCTTATGGAACTTGGTTGGGTCAGCTGCACCATCCCGAAACAGAAGACAACGATATATATGTTGATTTTGTAGCCAATAGGACGACTTTACCCAAAGACACTGAGGTGACATTTAAAAATATCTCTAAAGTTACAGACGGCACTAAAAAGTGGATTTTTGAAGGAGGCAATCCAAGTGAATCTAGTGATGAAAGTCCTACGGTCACATATCTAGAAGATGGTGTGTATTCGGTGACACTTATAGTGGAAGTGGATGGTATTGTGGATACTTTGACCAAAGATAATTACATTTTTATTCAGGATGATGAAGTCCCACCTATGGCAGCCTTTGAACAGGCCAAAGATACAATATATGTAGGAGACAGTGTGCAGTTTTTTAATCAAAGCTCTCTAAATACTAAAGTTTTGCGATGGACTTTTGTAAACGGTACACCAAGGTCTAGTACTGAAGAAAATCCAATTATTGTATATAATAGAACAGGCTCATTTCCAGTGGCACTTACAGCTTTGAATATAGCTGGTCTTGATGGGTTTACAAAGCAACGCGCTGTCACAGTGATACCTAGAGTAGCGCCTTCAGCTACTTTCGATTCTGATAAAACGCAAATATCTAAGGATGAAGTTATTCAATATTTTGACAGATCTAAAGGTGGCATTGTAGAAAGAAATTGGTACTTTGATGGTGGCACACCTCAAGTGAGTCAAGACGAAAATCCTTTGGTAGAATATAAAGAAGATGGAGTCTATGATGTCAAATTGGTTGTGAGTAATGAACTAGGTAAAGATTCCATAATTATAGAAAACTATATTCAGGTAGGTGTCAGCTCTACTAAAAGCTGGGCTGACGAAATGAATTTAAAACTTTTTCCTAATCCGGTGCAGGATGATAGAGTAGCGGTAGAGTTTTTTATGCCTGAATCAAAAAGAATAAATTTTGTCCTTTATAATTCTTTAGGTCAACCTATAAAAATACTTTACAAAGATCGCATAAAACAAGGGAACAACATCTTAAGATTTGGTGTAGGACACCTCAATGCAGGGTTATTCATATTGAAGGTAGAAGATAATGACCAAGTCATCAAATCAATGTCTTTCGTAAAATTGTAGTCTTTAATGTTCTCCGTTAAGTGGATTCTCTCTTCGGTACTTTTTGTACATGAGTGGTTTTGTAGACACGGCTTTTTTAGATTTAAAATCCAATTATGCAACAATGTTGCATAATGATTGTTTTATAGAAAAAATATAAAATGAATCATAAAAAAAAATTGCCAGTTACTGTCTTAAGTGGCTTTTTAGGTGCCGGCAAGACGACTCTACTTAATCACATATTGCATAACAAAAGTGGCTTAAAGGTTGCTGTCATCGTCAATGATATGAGTGAAGTCAATGTAGATGCGCGCTTAGTAGAAAGTGAACATTCATTATCCAGAACAGATGAGAAGCTGGTAGAAATGAGCAATGGTTGCATTTGTTGCACGTTGCGTGAAGACTTGATGATAGAGGTAGAAAAATTAGCTAAAGAGCAAAGATTTGACTATCTACTCATAGAGAGCACAGGTATTAGCGAACCTGTCCCCGTAGCTCAAACCTTTAGTTTTGTTGACGAAGACAATGGTATTGATTTATCAAATTTCAGCTATATAGATACTATGGTCACAGTAGTGGATTGTTTTAATTTTTTTAGGGATTTTGGTACAAATGAGCTACTAGTAGATAGGGAATTGACAGGCATATTAGGAGATGAAAGAACCATAGTTAATCTATTGACAGATCAAATCGAGTTTGCCAATGTCATCATACTCAACAAAACTGATTTGGTTGATCAAAATACAGTCGGACTGCTCAAAGCATGTATTCATAAACTTAATCCATTGGCCAAAATCATCACTTCGGAAATGGGTAAAGTAAAGCCAACGGATGTCTTAAATACGGGGTTATTTAATTTTGATGAGGCACAAGCTTCTGCGGGCTGGAAACGAGAGTTAGAGCTTGATAATCACACACCTGAAACTGAAGAATATGGAATTTCATCATTTGTATTCAGGGACAAACGCCCTTTTCATCCTAGGCGATTTTGGACATATTTGACTGAGAAGTATCCTGCTACAGTAATTAGAGCCAAAGGCCTTTTTTGGTTATCATCTAGACCTCATGATGCTATTAATTTTAGCCAAGCTGGTGGATCATCGCGATTGGAAAAAGCGGGTGTTTGGTGGGTGAGTATGCCTTATCAAGAGCGCATTAGTTATCCTTCATTTTTAGAAAATAAAGAAACCATCGAGGGGCGATGGGATAAGCAGTGGGGCGATAGAAATAACGAAATAGTCTTTATCGGTCAGGAAATGGACAAGGAAAAAATTACTTTAGATTTAACAGAATGTCTCTTAAATGAGCAAGAAACAGAAGATTTTAATATAAGTGGTGATTATGATGACCCGTTTCCTGAGGACATGTAAATGGTTTGTTGTTTGTGTTATACTCTTTTTTAATACATTTTTGTCGTAGTAGGGCACACAAATAATGGCTTATAAACATAAAAAATTATTATTCCTACAATAGTTTTATTCAAAGTCCGTAACTTCGCGCATTAAAAATGTTTTTAATGCAATTAGTAGAGAATCAATACGTATTTGAAGGGGGTATAACACCTCAAAACTTGGCCGATAAATATGGATGTCCCTTATATGTGTATGAAACATCCATCATGCGCCGCCAGTACGAGAGACTTAGTAATGCTTTTGGTGTCAAAAAGCTCAAAATCAATTATGCGTGCAAAGCATTGAATAACATCAATATACTTAAGTTTTTTAGATCATTGGGTTCAGGTCTTGATACAGTATCTATCCAGGAAGTCCATGTGGGGATTAAGGCAGGCTTTAACCCCAAAGATATCATCTACACACCTAACTGTGTGTCCATAGAGGAGATTAATCAAGCTGTGGCCTATGGTGTCAAAATTAATATAGATAACTTGTCTATTTTAGAACAATTTGGTGAGTTGCATCCTCAATATCCTGTGTGCGTGCGTATCAATCCACACATCATGGCAGGAGGTAATTCCAAAATTAGTGTGGGACATGTAGATTCTAAATTTGGTATATCTTTCCACCAGCTGCCGCACATACATCGTATCGTCTCCACACACCATATGGTAGTGGAGGGCGTACACATGCATACAGGATCGGACATCATGGACGTGGATGTATTTTTGCAAGGCGCAGAGATACTTTTTGAAGTGGCCAAAGAATTTAAAAATCTGTCCTACATCGACTTCGGTAGTGGGTTTAAAGTACCATATAAAACGGATGATATAGAGACAGACATAGAGGAATTGGGCGAAAAAATCACAGAGAGATTTAATGCCTTTTGCAAAGAATACGGTAAAGATTTAGAATTAGAATTTGAACCTGGCAAATTTTTGGTCAGCGAAGCGGGTACATTTTTAGTGAGAAGTAATGTTGTAAAACAAACAACGTCTACGGTTTTTGTCGGTGTGGATTCTGGTCTTAATCATCTGATAAGACCTATGCTCTATGATGCCTACCACCAGATCATCAATGTATCAAAAACTGAAGGGAGACAGCGCATATATAATGTCGTGGGTTATATATGTGAGACAGACACTTTTGGCGTCAACCGCAAGCTTCATGAAGTTATAGAAGGTGATATTTTGGCTTTCAAAAATGCAGGGGCTTATTGTTTTACTATGGCATCTAATTATAATTCTCGTTATAGACCCGCAGAGGTACTTATACATGATGGACAAGATTATCTCATAAGACAGCGCGAAACGATAGAAGATATCATGCGCAATCAAGTCCATATGGATATTTTTAATTCATAAATTTTAGCATTACCTATCAAATATTATCTGATGAAGCATAGCTATTTATACGTATTTATTATCATAGGATTGAGTGTTTTTTCATGTAAAAATACTGACAGTTCTTTACAAAATCTACCAAACATTCATGATGGAAAGACCATCACCTCTATAAAGTCTGACGTCATTCATTTTGAAGGTGGCAGTACTTATATTTTAGAAGTTGACAGTATTGCTAAAGTATATTTTTTAGTCAGACATGCCGAAAAAGACACCACAGTGGCAGGAGAACCAGTACTCACTCAAGAGGGTATAGCCCGTGCGTCCAAGATAGCCGATATATTGAGAGGAACTAGGGTAGATGCTATATATTCTACATTGACATTGCGCACTATGTACACAGTAGATTCATTAGCTGATATCAAGGCGATGTCTATTTTACCTTATGAAAATAAATCTTTAAAGTCACTGGTAGAGTCTATCAGAGGTTCAGAAGAAATCAATAGAATTTTTATGGTAGGTCACGCTAATACCATTCCGTCTATAACCAATTCCCTTATGGGACAAGAGATATATAACAATATCTTTGATGAAAGTGATTATGGTAATTTTATCATCGTCATTGAGTATATAAATGGTAAAAAAGAAGTTCTCAAGCTCCGATATTAAATAATTAATTGACAATAAGATTTCAAAATCTAAATAATGATTTCATCACGATATACGCCACAAGACATAGAGAATAAATGGTACCAACATTGGTTGGACAATAAATATTTTCATTCCGAGCCAGATGAGAGGGAGGCCTATAGCATAGTGATACCGCCACCCAATGTGACAGGTGTCCTTCATATGGGACACATGCTCAATAATACAATTCAAGATGTACTCATACGCAAAGCACGCATGGATGGCAAAAATGCGTGTTGGGTACCAGGTACTGACCATGCATCTATTGCCACAGAAGCCAAAGTGGTGAAAATGCTCCGCGAAAAAGGTATCAAAAAAGGTGACCTTACCCGCGAAAAATTTTTGGAATACGCCTGGGAATGGAAAGAAGAGTATGGTGGCATCATTCTTAAACAACTACAAAAACTCGGTGCATCTTGTGATTGGGATAGGACGGCCTTTACTATGGACGAGACGCGTTCTCATGGCGTCATTAAGGTGTTTGTGGATTTGTACAATAAAGGTAAACTCTACCGGGGCAAACGCATGGTCAATTGGGATCCTGAGGCCAAAACAGTATTGTCTAATGAAGAGGTCTTATACCAAATGGAAAACTCAAAACTATATCATGTCAGGTATAAAATCCAAGGCAGTGAGGAATATCTCGTAGTAGCGACGACACGACCAGAAACTATCATGGGTGATACAGCCGTGGCGGTGCATCCCGATGACCCTAGATACAGTCATTTAGAGGGCAAAAACGTTATAGTACCTATATTAGGTAGAGCTATCCCCATCATCAAGGACAGTTATGTAGATATGGAATTTGGAACTGGCGCATTAAAAGTGACACCTGCCCACGATACCAACGATTACGAAATAGGTTTGCGGCATGATCTCTATGTCATAGATGTTTTTAATGAGGATGGTACTATGAGTTCCGACGCAACTATTTACATAGGCGAAGACAGATTTGTAGTCAGGAAAAAATTTGCCAAAGAGCTAGAAGCAGCGGACTTGTTAGAAAAAGTCGAGAACTATCAAAACAATGTAGGTCGTTCGGAGCGCACCAATGCTGTAGTGGAACCTAGGCTATCACTGCAGTGGTATGTGGATATGAAGGCTATTACGGCACCTGCCTTGGATGCTGTGATGCAAGACGAAGTAGAATTTTTTCCCAAAAATCAAAAAAATACCTACCGCCATTGGATGGAAAATATCAAAGATTGGTGTATATCCAGACAGCTGTGGTGGGGACATCGCATACCTGCTTACTATTACAATGATGAGATATTTGTAGCTGAAACAGCAGCAGAGGCGCTTCAACAAGCACAGATAAAATATCCAGCTGTTCAATTGTCTGATTTAAGACAAGACGAAGATGTTTTGGATACTTGGTTTTCGTCCTGGCTATGGCCTATCACGGTTTTTGATGGCTTTAGAGATCGCCAGGAATTGGATTATTACTATCCTACCTCGGTACTAGTGACAGGTTGGGATATCATATTCTTATGGGTGGCGCGCATGATCATGGCAGGATACGAATGGGAGGGAAAACGCCCTTTCCATCACGTCTATTTTACCGGTATGGTGCGTGACAAGCTCAGACGTAAAATGTCCAAATCCTTGGGCAATAGTCCGGATGCCCTCCAACTTATAGAAGATTTTGGAGCTGATGGGGTGAGATTCGGTATGTTGTCTTGCTCACCAGCGGGAGGAGATTTGCTATTTGACGATAAACTGTGCGAACAAGGACGTAATTTTTCCAATAAACTTTGGAATGCTTTGCGTCTTATCAGAGGTTTTGAAGTAGATACCGAAAAAGCACCCACTCAAGGTGAGCTTTTGGCCTACGACTGGATGACCCACAAACTCAATAGTGTCGCTACGGAAATAGAAAAGAATTTTAAAGAATACAGGCTTTCAGAAGCCTTGATGACAAGTTATAGTTTTGTGTGGTCAGATTTTTGTAGCTGGTACCTTGAAATTATTAAGCCTGCTTATGGCGAAAAAATCAGTGCTCAAACACAAGCCCATTCGATAGATTTATTCAGTGATTTGTGTTCACTGCTACACCCATTCATGCCATTCATTACTGAGGAAATGTGGCATCAGCTGAAAGAAAGAGCACAAGGAGAAGATTGTATATTGAGTACTTATCCTAAGCCAAAAGACTTTGACCAAACGGTTATAGACCGAGTAGAACAAGCCAAAGATATCATCACTCAAATACGGGATATCCGTAATAAAAATGGTGTCAAAATGAAAGACACCCTTGATGTATATATTGTGAAAAGTGACAGAGCTGAAGCATTAATGTCACAATCAGGCTGGTCAGAAATAGTAGATAAATTGGCCGTCCTGAATGACATAGTCATCACCGATGATGAGAGTAGGGTAGGTATAGGCTTTATATCCAGTACTGAAAAATGTATCGTGGTACTGCAGCAAGATATTGATATAGATGCACAAATAGAAGAGAAAATTAATGAACTAGAGTATCAAAAGGGTTTCTTAAAATCTGTGGAAGCCAAACTCAGCAATGAAAGATTTGTCAGCGGAGCACCTGCCGCAGTGGTAGATAAAGAAAAAGCCAAACAAGCAGATGCCACTGAAAGGATAAGAATATTGAGTGAGGAGATAGATCGATTGAGGCAGATGTAGTTATTTAAACCTAAAAATCTAAGATGTGATTCGTAATAGCTTGTTATTGCAGATTTTTAGGTAGTACATAATGTGATTTAAAATTGATAAAAAAATAATTCAATATTTCATTGGTGGCAACAAACAAATATTATTCTGTATTGAGGATATCATCAAAGAAAGCTCCAAAATTATTGTAAGTGAATATTTATTTCGTAAAATAATATTTTATTATCACAATACACCGTATCATTTTTTTGATATATAAGTTTAAAATCAATATGTTAAAGTTTGATTTAAAATTTGTTGTTTTCGCAGTTTTGTTTTATGTTTGCGGTGATATCTAC
>DAIPYV010000013.1:0-31022 GCA_036782555.1 Saprospiraceae bacterium | reverse complement strand
ATCTCTTTTCTGGTGTAGGATTAACATGGGATATAGGAGCGTATTTTTTTGGAAATGAAATAGAAGCGGGTATGACGTTTTCTGAACTTCCATCACACAATTTTGGTTTGGGTGATGCCAGTTTTGAGAAAACATTTTTTGGAACAGTTTTTGGTATGTATAAATATGAATTCTCAAGAGACATAAAAGTTATGTCATCCTTAATGATAAGATATGATCGTGTAAGCATACAATCAGAAGTGGGTGTCGTAGGTCATTTTCAAGACAATTTGATTTTAGGTATAAATATGCGTGGATATAATTCTAATTCATTAGATGCTATTACAATGATAGTAGGTACTAATATTGGAGAGAAATATAAACTCATATATAGCTATGATTTAGGAGTTTCTTCTCTAAGATCCGTTCATGATGGATCACATGAGATTACATTGACATATAATCTCAAAAAAGTGATAGGAAGTGGTGTACCACCAAAAATTATTTATAACCCAAGAGATTTGTAGTTTTATCAAAGATGAATTGGATATAATATATTTTATTTATAAAAATCAGACTGTTAACACAATATTCACTATCAAATATCGTTAATGGAAAGCTAAAGGTTTTTTTAGAAAATAAAAAAAAAATAAAAATCAAGTTCAAAAATGCTTGGTTTTTTAAAAATCAACTTTATCTTTACGGCTCTTTTAAAGATATTTGTAATCTTAAAGTTAAAAAATCGCTAAATTAAATGAAAAGTTTATCAAATTTAAGTGCATTATTAATGCTAGTCTCTCTTATTGTAATCACTTCTTGTAGTAAACAAGAAAATGGCCAGCTAATGGGAGCCCAGAATAGACCCAGTTGGGTAGGTTTCAATCCCTTCGGAATGGTTTATGTCCCATCGGGTACTTTGGTGATTGGTTTTAGTGATCAAGATGTCTTTTCTACCTATTCACAAAGGCACAAAAACATTTCTATTTCTGGATTTTTTATGGACGATACCGAAATTACAAATAACGAATACCGTCAATTTGTAGAGTGGGTTAGGGATTCAGTTGCTTTGACAGTTTTGGGTGAATTCACAGAAGACAATTATGGTAACGAAATTTTAGATTGGGAATACTCAGTAGATTTAGATTATTCTGACGAAGAGTTGAATGATATGTTCTATCAAGGCGACGATGCATACGCTGGAAAAAGAGAAATGGCTTGGGATGATCTTAAATATAAATATGAATGGGTGGATTGGCAGAAGGCAGCACATGACAAAAATGCCAACAGACGTAATATAATCAACAAGGCAGAGGTTAAGGTATATCCAGACACTTTGTGTTGGGTAAGGGATTTTGCTTATTCATATAATGAACCTCAAACAAGAAATTATTTTTGGCATCCAGCATTTGATGATTATCCTGTAGTAGGCGTAAACTGGAAACAAGCTACCGCTTTTTCTCACTGGAGATCAAAGTTGTGGAATATGTATAGAGGTACCAACGAGCCTAATACAGAAGAGTTTAGATTGCCTTCTGAGGCGGAGTGGGAATATGCAGCTAGAGGTGGCCATGATATTTCTCCTTATCCTTGGGGTGGTCCATATATTAGAAATTCAAAAGGATGTCTATTAGCTAATTTCAAACCAGGTAGAGGTAATTATCCTGAGGATGGAGGTTTACATACTGTAAAAGCTGATGCTTATTTTCCTAATGACTATGGATTATTTAACATGGCTGGAAATGTTGCTGAGTGGACTTCATCTGCATTTCATGAAAATGCATACCAGCATGAACACGACTTAAACTCTGATTATAGATATGATGCAAAAGATAATGATCCTGAGTCTTATAAAAGAAAAGTAATCAGAGGGGGATCTTGGAAAGACATATCTTACTATTGTCAAACTGGTACAAGAACGTGGGAGTTCCAAGATACATCTAAATCATACATAGGTTTCAGATGCGTTATCACCTATTTAGGTAGGTCTATAAATGATTTTAATTAATCATAAAAATCTTATTTTTTTTTTGGCTAAAGTGAGTAAGTTTATCTTACTTTTGAATATCAATTTTTATTAACTAATTACAAAATTTTATTAACAATGAGTTTTTTTAAATCACCTACTTTCAAGTACGTAAAGAATTTTTTAATCGGTGTTGGTGCTGCCGTAGTAATGATCGGTGCCTTAGGTAAAATCAATAGTGAACCATGGGGAGGTCCAGCTATTACAGCAGGTTTGATGGTGGAAGCATTTCTATTTCTTTTATTAGGTATCTTAGGTCCGGAAAAAGATTATTACTGGGAAAAATTGTATCCAGGATTAGACCAATATTCTGCTAACATCACTCCATTAACAGCGGGTCCTACAGCTGGGGGTCCAAAAGCTTTAAACGCTGATGCTGTTGAAAGTAATTTGAGCGGTATGTTATCTGAACTTCAATCGATGTCAAAAAGTTTAGGTTCATTAAAAGCTTTACAAGAAGTTGATTTTTCTCAGACTGGAGATCAGTTAAAGACAATGAATAATTTTTACACACGTATGAATGATGCGATGACTGTTTTGAACAATAGTGTTGAAGACACTAAGCAGTATCAAGCACAAATGGCAAGTTTAAGTAAGAACTTGACTTCATTAAACAGTGTATATGGAAATATTCTTTCAGCTTACAGTGCGAAAGTGTAATTTCTAATACAGATTATTATTCATTTAACAATTAAAAAAATAAAATATGTCGATACCTAAGGAACCGCGGCAGCTGATGATTACCATCATGTATTTAGTACTGACCGCGTTATTGGCACTAAATGTCTCAGCTGAGATATTTAATGCATTTGATATGGTGGACAAGGGTCTAAAGGCAGCCAATGCGACACTTGATGAATCAAATTCAACATTGCCAATAGCCATTAAAGATGCTGCAAAAAAGAATAAATCATTTGAAGTTTACGCTAATAGAATAGAGGGTGTTACTTCGGCATCAAAGGAAGCCACAGCTTACGTCCAAGGCATTATGGAAAAGCTAATTGATGAGTCCGGTAATAAGAATGGTCAATTGGACGAGGGGGATTATGTAGATGCCTTTGGTGTACAAGAGTTAAAAGGTAAAAGAGATTATGATGGTGTAACCAGAATAATGGTAAATGAAGGTCTTGGTGAGGAATTGAAGGCCAAGATGACAGAATATAAGACAAAATTTGCTTCTTTTGCTGATGAGGCAGATAGAAAAGATTTGGCTTCAAAAATTCCAATCGAAATTGATGATGTCACATGGACTAAATCAGCTAATAAAAAGCAAAATTGGGCTGATTTTACATTTGGTCATATGCCATTAGGAGCTGTTATGCCTATATTTTCTAAGTTCATCAATGATATAAAAGCGTCTGAATCAGCTGCATTAAATTATTTAGCCACCAAAGTAGGGGTAGGTGGTGCCACAGTGGTTTTGGATAAATTTACTGTAGTATCAGCACCTAAAAAATCTTACATCATTAAAGGTGAATCATTTGAGACGGAAGTA
The DNA here is from genome assembly GCA_036782555.1 of Saprospiraceae bacterium. GTDB lineage: Bacteria > Bacteroidota > Bacteroidia > Chitinophagales > Saprospiraceae > OLB9. The sequence goes on along the minus strand of DAIPYV010000013.1, from coordinate 27,525 downwards.
TTCTTGTCTGCAGCTGCAGGTGGTGACTCAAATACAGGTATCTCTATATCTGTAAATGGTCGTACATTGCCTACCAATTCAGATGGTGTAGCGAAGTACACTGAGACTGCTAGTAATATTGGTATCAGAAAATATAGTGCTGTAGCGAGTGTAAAAGACCCTGTTACGGGTGAAGTAAAATCTTTCAAAAATGAATTTGAATATGAAGTGGGTGAAAGATCAATTACTGTATCAGCATCTAAAATGAATGTGTTTTATGTGGGCGTTGACAACCCTGTAGAAGTATCGGCTGCCGGTGTAGCTTCAGCTCAAGTTAAAGTGAGCTTAGACGGGGGATCTATTAATAAAAATGGAGATGGAACTTATACTGTAAATGTGAATACTCCAGGTAAAGCCACAGTTAGAGTAAGTGCACCTGGTGTAAATTACAGTAAAGAATATAGAGTTAAGAGAATTCCTGACCCTTCACCTTTATTGGGCGGTGTTGCTCCGGGTGGTGGTATTGGAAATGGAACCTTCAAAGGTCACACTTCGCTTTTACCTATACTTAAGGATTTTGATTTTGAGGCTAGATGTAATATGGCTGGCTTTACATTGGTACGTGTAGCAAAAAGACAAGACCCTGAGGTAGCACCTAACCAAGGTGCAACTATCGGTGGTGCTGCAAGAGCTATACAAACTAAAGCTAACCCAGGAGATAAGTATGTTTTCCAAGATATTAAGTGTAAGTGTCCTGGTGATGCAGCTGCTCGTAATTTAGGCCAATTAGTTTTTGATATACAATAAATAAAATACCATTGAATAGGTCTTTCAATATTGTAAGCGTTAAAAAGCCTATTCAATTTTTTAAATCTAAACTTAAATAGTCTGTACTATATAAAAGTTATTTTATAATTCAATTTACATCAAAAGATATGAGATTATTTCTTAAAATGTTTTTATTGCTCTTTGTGTGTTTATCTACATTGGGTGCTCAGAAAGAGGCTCCAGCGCAAATCACTGAATCTACAATACCAACTGAGGATATCTTCATCGACGACATAGTTTCCAAGAGAATTGTTGTTGAAAATAGGTTAATGGCAGTGCAACCTATCCGTGAAGCGGATATAGCATGGGAAAAGAGGATTCAACGCGTTGTTGATGCGAGGGAAAAGTTAAACCTACCTTTTGTTAGTGAAGAAATGCCTTTATTTCAAGTACTCAATGAAATAATTAGTGATGGTAAGATTACGGCTTTTAGTGATGAAGGGTTTAAGAATCCATTAAGCTTTGAGGACATTTCTTCTAAGATGGTAAAGATGGATACTTCTTTCACGCTAGATCCTGATACGTATGAGGAGAAAATCTTAATTACAAGAAATGATATCAATTGGCGAGATATTAAACAGTACAGAATTAAAGAAGTTTGGTATTTTGATAAACAAAGATCTAATGTAGATGTTAGAATTTTAGGTATAGCGCCAATATATCAAAGCCCTAATGACAAGCTTGCGGGCATTCCTCCTGCACCTTTGTTTTGGATATATTATCCTGAGGCTAGAGAACCGTTGTCAAGACATAGAGTTTTCAATGATGAAAATGACATTTCTCCTAAGACTTGGGCTGATTTGTTTGATACACGTGTTTTTACATCTTATATCTATAAGAGATCGAATGTTTTGGATTATCGACTAAAAGACTATTTCGTAGCTGACCCAGATGCAGAAGAAGACAGGTCAGGTATTGATATGCTCTTATACTCGGAAAAAATCAAAAATGAGTTGCTTAATTTTGAACACGACTTGTGGGAATATTAATCACAGATTATATTTAACAAATGGGAGTTTATAAGTTATTATAAGCTCCCATTTTCTTTTGAGTTTTATATTAGATATTTAATGAATACAAACAAAAAAATTAAATCAGCTTTAATCTCCGTTTTTAACAAAGAAGGTTTGGACTCTGTAATCTTAGAATTGAAAAGATTAGGTGTCACAATCTACTCCACTGGTGGAACTCAAACTTTTATTGAGGGTTTAGGGGGCTCAGTCATACCGGTAGAGGATGTTACGGGTTATCCATCTATTTTAGGCGGACGTGTAAAAACACTTCATCCTAAAGTATTCGGTGGTATATTGGCCATGCGCAATGAATTGCATTTAGATCAAATCAAAGAGTACGATATACCTGAAATCGATTTAGTTATAGTAGATTTATACCCATTTGAGGATACTGTATTAAGTGGCCAATCTCATGATGATATTATCGAAAAAATTGATATTGGAGGTATTAGCCTTATTCGAGCTGCCGCTAAAAATTATAATGATGTACTTGTAGTACCCTCTAAGAATCAATATCCAGATCTAATAGAAGTGTTGCAATTACAAGATGGAATTTCCTCTTATGAATTTAGAAAGTACATGGCCATTCAAGCCTTTAATGTCACTTCACATTACGATAATGCCATTTACCAGTATCTCAATGATGGTTCTAAAAATGATATATCTACATTCAAGAAAAGCCTCTTATCAGGAGAGGCATTAAGATATGGTGAAAATCCACATCAAAATGCTAAGTATTTCGGAGATCTAGGTGAGGTTTTTGAAAAATTGTGTGGGAAGGATCTGTCATATAACAATCTCGTCGATATTGATGCCGCCATGCAGTTGATTTACGATTTTCAAGATGCATTACCTACTTTTGTCATTATAAAACACACCAATGCTTGCGGTGTTGCCACGCGCTCGACTGCTTCTGATGCATGGGATGCTGCACTCGCGGGAGATCCCGTTTCTGCCTTTGGTGGTATTTTGGCAACGAATACCAAAATAGATTTAGAAACAGCTTATAAAATTAGTACTTTGTTTTATGAAGTTTTGATAGCTCCTGATTTTGATTTGGACGCTTTAGAATTATTAAAATCAAACCCAAAACGAGTACTTTTAAGATTTAAAGATATAACACCTCAAAGTTTATCTTATAAAAGTTTATTAAATGGTGTAATAGTTCAAAATAGTGATGGGGTACATGTAGAAGATTATCAATGGGCAGTAAAAACTACTCATCAACCTACTGAGCGTGAAATTTCTGATATGAAGTTTGCAAATATTTGTGTAAAACATTTAAAATCCAACACAATAGTACTTGTAAAAGATAGCCAATTACTTGGAATGGGGTGTGGTCAGACATCGCGTGTTGATGCTTGTAACCAGGCTATTGAAAAAGCAAAACAATTTGGTTTTGATTTGAAGGGTGCCGTTATGGCATCAGATGCATTCTTTCCTTTTCCAGATTGTGTGGCTTTGGGATTTGAAGCGGGAATAACTGCGGTAATTCAACCGGGAGGTTCTATAAAGGATCAATTAAGCATAGATTACTGTAATGCTCATAACATGTCTATGATATTTACAGGAATAAGACACTTTAAGCATTAATGAATTTAGTAATAGACCAAGGCAACTCTTTTTTAAAATATGCTGTATGTGATAGAGATACTATAGTAGTAAATGGTCAGTTAGACAGGAGTTTAGCTAATGTTGTTATTTCTGAATTAGTTAAAAATTATAATATTAAAAGATGTATTATTAGTCATACTTCATTGCCTTCTGAGAGTTTAATCAACGTTTTAGAGAAATTACCGGTCTTTATAACTTTAGACAATAGCACACCTTTACCAATTAAAATAGATTATAGTACACCCTCAACTTTGGGCCGAGATAGAGTAGCTGGTGCAGTGGCTTGCTATAAAATGTTTCCTAATCAAAACTCTTTATTTATAGATATGGGGACTTGTATTACAAAAAATATAGTTACAGCAGCTGGAGTGTTTTTAGGTGGCAATATAAGTCCTGGTATCGAGATGAGGCTAAAAGCCATGAACTATTTTACTGAAAGACTTCCTTTAGTAGAGTTGATAGTACCGGAAAATATGATTGGAAAATCAACAGAGGAAGCGCTTCAAAACGGTGCTATAAGAGGCGCTGTAGAAGAAATTGAAAGATTTATTGAACTGCAAAATACACAATATGCCATAATTAACGTTATTTTAACGGGCGGAAATGCTCATTTTTTTGCTAACTTGTCAAATATTCAGATATTTGCCGTTCCGTTTTTAGTTTTGACGGGATTAAATGAAATTTTAAAATATAATGCTTAGAAAAAATAGTATTGTTTTGGGGCTATTGTTCCTTGTTTTTATAGGTCAGGCTCAAACTACTGACAACAGTCCATTCACCAGACTAGGTATGGGACAGGTTACTGACAATAGTTTTAACCATATAAGACATATGGGTGGTCTAAATGCCTCTTATGTGGATGCATATAATATCAATTTTGCCAATCCTGCAAGTTATGCTTTTTTGAGAGCGACTGCATTTGATGTAAATCTATTTGCAAAAAAAGCATGGGTAGAAGATACCAATAATAAAGCCGAATATTGGACAGGTAATTTAGATTATATGTCTTTAGCCTTTCCATTAAAAAACCCTATCAATGAACTTTATGATGGCGTTAAGAAAAATTATCGACTAGGTATGGCTTTTACATTAGCACCGCATTCAACTGTTAACTATAATATAGGCCAGCAAGAGCTTTTGAGTAATGGGGAGAGTTTTTTTAGAAACTATAGGGGTGAAGGTGGTACTTATAAGTTTATGTGGGGGAATGCTTTAAAGTATAAAGATATTTCGATAGGTGTAAATGCTGGGTACTTGTTTGGCAAGACTTCTTATAATAGGGACATTACTTTTGGTGAAAATAGGTATTATGATGACTATTTTACAAATGATTTTAGCATAAATGGATTTATATGGAATGGTGGTCTTATTTACTCTAAGATAATTAACAAAAAAGAGATGGAAAAGGTAAAAACTACAAGTCCTAAAAAATTGACCTTTGGTATATACGGTAATTCAGCAAGTAATTTTTCTACTCAATCTAGCACTTTACACCTTTTAGTACAAGGTCGAGGATCATCTGGGATTATCGATACAATACTTGATAATAGTGGCGTCAGAGGTAGAGGTCGATTGCCAGCTGAAATAGGTGCAGGTATGACTTATTTTAGTGGTGAAAAGTTTGCATTAGGCTTCAATTTTCATTCTGGTGTATGGTCGTCTTATTTTAATGAAGCCACAAACGAGGAAAAAAACAGTTTGAAAAATTCAACAAGATACTCTTTAGGAGGTTATCTACGGCCAGATTATAAATCATTTGATAACTTTTTGAAAAGAGTTTACTACAGATATGGCTTTTATTATGATATAGATCCACGTGTAGTCAACGACCAGCAGATAAGAACTGTTGCTGCGACGTTTGGTATGGGGATGCCATTTGTATATCAGAGAAAAATATCTCATCTCAATTTAGGTGTGGAAGCGGGTGTAAGAGGGATGGACCTACCTGTTACTGAAAGATTTGTTAAAATATCTTTGGGTGTAACTTTTAATGATGATGAATGGTTTCTAAAGAGAAAATATAATTAATGGCTTTGCAGAATTGACAAAACAAATATTTTGAACATTAACAAATCACTTATTATGAACAAGAAATTTTTTTATTTAATTTTTAGTTTCTTACTAATCTTTAGCTTTGGGGATATTGTCGCACAGTGCGAAACTTGGATGGGAAAACCTACTCAAAATGATGCAGAAAACACCCATACTATTTACAGACAAGCATTGAAGGCTAATGATTATGAAACCGCTTTTGAAAATTGGAAAATAGCTTATAAATTGGCCCCCGCGGCAGATGGTAAAAGAGACTACCACTATACTGATGGAGTAGTCATTTATAAGCACTTGCTGGGACAAACTCAGGATGAGACAAAAAGACAAGAATATAAAGACGGGATTGCCATGTTTTACGACAAGGCCATAGAGTGCTACAATAATGGCTCTATAACTACTAAAAATAGTACAGAGGAAGAAAAATTAGCTAGAATTGGGTATTTATATGGAAGAAAAGCTTATGATATGTTTTACTTTTTAAATGCATCCTATGATGATAATATTGAAGCCATCAATAAATGTATCCAATATTCTGGTGACAATGCTGAATATACTATATTAGATATATATCCTCGTATTATAGTATGGGAATACCAGAATGGCGGCATGACAAAAGAAAAGGCAGTAGACTTATATAAAAGATTAAATCAGATAGCGGAATATAATATAGCCAATAATGAAACCTATGCAGAAGGATATCAACAAGCACAAGCGGCCATGGAGGGTATTTTTGCACCTATAGAAAAGGAAATATTTGATTGTGAGTACTTTAAAGAAAAATTGGTGCCAGAATATAGAGATAATCCTGACGATGCGGCTACATTAAAGCGTGTTTTAGTGACGCTCAAAGCACAAGGATGTGCTGATAATGATCCTATAATAACGGAATTAGATGAGGCGTGGAAAAAATATGCAGCGGAGGAAAATGCTAGGATACAAGCTGAATTTGAGGCTAATAATCCGGCAGCTGCTGCACGTAAGGCTTATGATGAAGGCAAATATCAAGAAGCCATCTCTAAATATCGTGAGGCACTAAGGGAAGAGTCTGATCCTACCAAAAAAGCGTCCTACCTTTTTGGTATAGCATCTATAGAGTTTAGAAAACTTAATCAGTACAGTCAAGCGAGAAGTACAGCTTATGATGCCGCTAAAATGAATCCAGGATGGGGAAGACCTTATATGTTGATAGGTGATATGTATGCCAAAACAGCACGCTCTTGTGGCGACTCTTGGAATCAAAGATTGGCTATATTGGCAGCAATAGATAAGTACGCTTATGCAAAGTCTATTGATTCTAGCGTGTCTAGTGAAGCAAATGAAAGAATTGGTGCATATTCTGCTTCCTACCCCGAAAAGCAAGAAGGCTTTATGCGGGGTGTTAATGAAGGACAAAGTGCCACAGTAGGCTGTTGGATTGGCGAAACGGTTAAGTTGAGATTCAAGTAATTGATAAAAAATACAATTAAAATTAAATGGGAATGTCGAAAGAGGTTCCCATTTTTTTTAATATCACTTATTCTTGTTAACTTTGCGTAGTTAATTTGAATTAAAAATTAAATAATATGAATTTGTCTAATAGAGTCCTATGTTTTTTGTTATTGTTTACCCTAAGTTGTACTCCTAAAATTGTGGAGGTGGCAGAAACTACTAAATCGGCCTCTGAAGAGAATATTGATAGTACAAAATTAGAGCCTAAAAGTCCTTGTGCGATGTTATCTGATCTGCCAGGATATGAAAGAGAACAGATAGAAACTGCATTCGTATTATATAGAGATAATTTAAAGGCTGAAAGATATGAAGAGGCCTTAAGACTTTGGAAAATGGCTTATTATTCTGCACCGGGTTCTAACGGTAGAATCAAGTATCATTTTGATGATGGTGTCAAGATATACAAGTATTTTTATGACAATACTGCAGATGAATCACTTCAAGCAGCGTATGTGGATACTATCATGATGATAATGGACAAAAGAAAAGAATGTTTTGGTGATGAAGCCTATGTCAATGGATTAAAAGGTTTTAATTTGTTTTATTATTTTGATAAATATGCGGATAAAACTCAGATATACAACCTTTTGAAATCAAATCTTGACGTCAAAGGTAAGAATGCTGATTTCTTTGTAATTAACCCATTTACCAAATTGCTCTATGATGGACTATTGTCAGGTGAAATACCTTATGAGGAAGGTCGTAAATATGCACAACTCATCATGTTAAATATAGAAAATGGAAAAGCCACATGTAAAGGACAATCATGTGAAGCTTGGGCTATCATAGAAGAGTATGCACCAGATAGATTAGAAAGTTTAGAAGCTTTAGAAGATTTTTATGATTGTCCGTACTATACTGACAAGTATTTTAATTTATATCGGGCTTATCCCGACTCATGTGATGTGATCAATTTGGCCTATAGCCGTATGTCAAGGGCTAATTGTGATGTCAATAGTGCAGAAATGAAAGAACTCAAAAATATAAAAGCTACTAAATGTTATGTGGCGCCGCCACCATTGAGCTGTGCTGCCCAAGGTGCAGAACATTATAATAATGGAAAGTATTCTAAAGCTGTAGAATCTTATCTAGAGTGTGTAGAAAATTCCAATAACAATGATACAAAGGCGCAATATTTACTTCTGGTAGCTAAAATATTTTACCGAGACTTAAAGAACTATCCCCAGTCAAGGAGATATGCTCTCGAGGCGGCGAAGCTATTACCCAATTGGGGTGAACCTTACATGTTGATAGGCAATCTTTATGCATCTAGTGGACCATTATGTGGAACAGGTAGGGGCTGGGATAGTCAAGTGGTTACATGGCCAGCTATAGATATGTGGACGAGAGCAAAGAATGTTGACCCCAAAGTAGCCAGCGAGGCCAATAGATTGATAGGTATCTATTCTAAATATATGCCTAGTAAAGAAGAAGTATTTTTTAGGAATAGTTTAGGTATTAAGCTAGGTGGAAATTATTTTGTGCCATGCTGGATTCAAGAAAATACCATAGTGCGCACATCTGATTAATCATATTTTGATTAGTCTTTTGTAGTATATTGCGACAATTTATAGTTGAATATATCGGCATTTTGGATTTTTTTCTATCTTTGCGGTTAAATAATTATTTTTAAAATTGGCTGAACCACTCAAAAACTTATACAATGAAGCTTTTGTAAACCAATATTGTGGTGTACTAACAGACTGTGGCTTAAAGCTAAGGCCATCTTTTAAAGAAGTCTTTTATTCTAAAAAATGGAAAGATGCTGAACTGAAAGGTAGAATGTCTATACTACAAAATATGACAAACACTTTGCTGCCAGTCGAATGGGAACAAAAGTACCTCAAAATACGTGAAATTATTCAAACACTTCAGAAAATAGGGATAAAAAATCAAAATCTCGAATATATTTTTCTAGCTGATATTGTATCTGAAGGCGCTAAGACAAGTTTAGTTAGAGCTCTTCCTGAGATAGAGTTTACAACTCAGTTTGTTAGTTTTGAATTTGCGGGAAGAGAACTTATAAGGGATAACGAAAGGGAAATGATGGTTCAAATGTTAAAATGGGCATCTCACTCTGACGAGAATATTCGTCGTTTTGCTTCAGAAGGCTGCAGGCCAAGGCTCCCATGGGGACTTCATTTGAAATCATTTATAGAATGTCCTGACCTCATTATACCTATTTTAGAAAAACTAAAAGACGATAAGTCAATCTATGTAAGGAAAAGTGTTGCTAATAATCTTAATGACATTTCAAAATCTCATCCTGGATTGGTTTTGAAAATATGTCAATCTTGGTATGGCCAGAGTAAAGAAAGGAACTGGATAGTCAAACAAGCTTTAAGAACTTTATTAAAGAGTGGAAATAAAGAGGCGCTATCAATAATTGGGCTTGATAATGAGCTACAATTTGAGCTGAAAAGTTTAAAATTGGATAAGGAGTTAGTGCGCCTCAATGAGGATATTAAAATATCTTGCGAGATAATAAATAAACATGATGCATCTGCTGAATTTCGGCTAGAATACTATATTTATTTTTTAAAAAATAATGGTACACATACTAAAAAAATCTTTAAAATTACTGAAAAGAAACTAGCAAAAGGCGAAAAAATATTCATATCTAAAAATCATTTTTTTAAAAAGATGACAACACGTCAACATTATGAGGGACTTCATTTTGCATCAATTGTAGTCAACGGCAATGAGAGCATAAAAAATCAATTTATACTAAAAAACCAATAATTATTCCGATGTCATTATTAAGTTCTAATATAAAATACTTAAGGAATAGCCATAAATTATCTCAGGCAGAGTTATCAAATCAGCTATCTATACCTCGATCTTCTTTGAGTGATTACGAAAGAAGTCAAACACAGCCAAGTATTGACACTCTCATCAAAATGTGCGAAATCTTTGATGTCCAATTAGATGAATTGGTGAGAACCAACTTAAGCCATAAGGACCTAGAAGTCTTTAAAAATAAAGAATTAAGAGTACTTGCTATTTCTATAGACTCGCAAAATAGGAACAATATTGAATTAGTCGATACTAAAGCGGAAGCGGGCTATTTAGAGCAATTTAAAGATCCAGAATATATCAGAGAGTTGCCTAAAATATTCTTTCCGAATATACCTCAAGGTACATATAGAGGGTTTGAGATTTCAGGAGATTCTATGTTGCCATTAGAGTCTGGAAGTATAGTGATTTGTGCATATGTTGAAAAATTAGATAATGTAAAAGACGGAAAAACTTATGTCATCGTATCAAAAGATAATGGGGTGGTTTATAAACGTGTCAACTTAAATAAAAATACCCATGAATTAACATTGGTATCTGATAATGATTCATATTTGCCATATTCTATTTCATTTGATGATATATCTGAAATGTGGCAATACTATGCTCATTTGAGTTTTTCTGACAAGAAAATAATATACGAACATATGCTCGAAGAAAGAATTAAAGATATGCATCAAAAAATATCTGAAATGCATAATGTATTAGTTAGTAAAAATACAGTCCCATAATTCAATGGAAATTTTTAATAATGGTCCTATGAAATAAATAATCTGTAATATTTTTAGAAAGTGTTAAACTTTTTTTAAGCTCATAACGTTTAGTAAGATGTGTTAGTTAAGTACTACTAATTGATTTTACTTGACCTCAAAAAAATTGCAAAGTTTCCCTATTAATTCTTATTGTTGTATTTTTGGCTCATTATTTGTAGTAATAAATGAGTACTATTTCGTGTATTTTACGAGATAGAAATGCATAGATGTTCATATTATTGTTTATAAAGTAATAATATATAGGTAATTTGATAAAATAATATTAATTTTGCACGATAATTTATTAATTCTTAAAATTCCCATGATGAGGAAAATTTATATTTTACTAGTAGGAATTATATTTTCATATAATTTTTTGATAGGCCAAATCACGATATCAATGTCAAGTGTTACAGTGAATACTGGCCAACAAGCTATGGTTGACGTAACTGTTAATGGATGGACCAATATTTTGGCAGCTCAGTTTTCTATTAACTACGATTCTCTAGTCTTACAGTATGGTAACTGCACCAATTTTACGACTGCTCTTCCAGGTCTATCTGCAGTAAATGTTTCCGGACCTAATGGTGTAGGTGTAAAAAATGGTCAGATGACATTTTCGTGGAGTGACCAAGAAGGAACAGGAAAAACATTACCTAATGGTACGAGATTATTTACTATTGTTTTTAATGCTATAGGAGCTAATGGCACTTCATCTGAAGTCTTTACTAGTAGTACCCCTAGAGTTATTGAAATTGTTAATAGTAACTTTATGGAGCTAAATTTAGTGAATAATCGAGGTACGGTAACAATAGGTGGCGGTGGACCTCCACCAAGTACATGCGTAGATCCCATGTGTAATAACCCCAATAGCTTGACTCTGATAGGAGCTACAGTCAGTGCTGAGCAAGGTGAAAGAGTTTGTGTACCTATAACGGTGCGTAACTTTAATATGATGCAGTCGGGACAAGGTAGTATCACTTGGGATAATACTATTTTACGATACGTTGAAGCTGTTTTTCCAACTACCGGAGGTATTCCTGGATTTAATACAAGTTTTAATTTTGCCAATGCGGGAAATGGTAATGTAAGGTATGTATGGGGAAATGAAACTCCAGGCAGTCCGCTCACATTACCTGATAATAGTCAAGTTTTAGAATTATGTTTTGATGTTTTAGCAAGTACTGGACAAGGATGCGTTCGATTCTCTGATATGCCTTTAGCTACTTTTTGGGATGATGTCAATGGTGAGATACCCGTATGTTATACATTTGGCAAGGTCAATATAGGTAGTGGTGGTACTGATGATAGAGTGCAGATTTTGATGGGCAATGGGTCTGGTAATCAAGGCCAGATAGTATGTGTGGACATTACAGTTAGGAATTTTGAAGATATATTTAGTATAGAAAACAGATACTCTTGGGATCCTACTCAATTGAGATTTGTGCGTACTGAAATGTACGGCCTCACTGGATTGAATGCAAGCGCATTTCAAACCTTGCCAGTGGGTAGCTCTAACCCCAATCAATTGGCTGTATCATGGAATCATCCTGATAGAGAAAACAGAGCTGATGGTCATAGGATATACAGTATTTGTTTTGAGCTTCTGTGTCCAGATAACAATAACTATACTGCTCAGATATCTGTAACGGGTTCATCCGAGGTGACCGCCTTGGTCAACAACCAACCTGCCTCCGTACCAGCTAACATCACAGGAGGGACCATTAATGTAAACTGTGGTACGGTACCAGATATGTGTACATTGACTTTAGGACAAGTCACACATGCTAGCTGCAGAGGCGCTGCAAATGGAGCGGCTGTAATGACTGTAACCAATGCGGGTGCTGATTGTGTCTATCAATGGAGAAGAGGAGCTACAATAGTTCAAACAGGCTTAGTATCATCAGGAACAAATTTGAGAGATGCCATTGCGGGAACATACGATTTTGAGGTATTATGTTCTGGTGTCAGAAGTTGTATTCAGACTGGTATCGTCATCAATGAACCAGCGGCTATCACTATTCCAGTAGCGGGTGTGGTGACTAATGCTGGTTGTAGTGGAGGTGGATCAATTAACATCACCGGAACATCTGGAGGAAATGGAGGTTTTGTTTTTGCATGGACACCCAACCAAGGAAATACAGCCAACCTTATGAACTTAGGTGAAGGCACTTATACTGTCACAGTTACAGATTCAAGAGGCTGTACAGCTCAAGCTTCTTTTACGGTAGCTGAAAACATAGCGCCATTAGCATTGTCAAGTGTCAAAACTGATGTCAGATGTAACGGTGAGAGTAATGGTACTGCAAGAATTACAGTATCAGGAGGGTGTCCACCGCATTCATTTATGTGGTCCATTGGAGGCGTAACTGGGCCTATGGTCGAAAACTTAGCTGCTGGTACTTATACTGTTACAGTGAGTGACGCATCTACACCAGCAAATACTCAAACGGTATCAGTAACAATAAATCAACCCATGCTGCTTAACGTAGGGACTCCAGCTATTACCAATGCTATGACACCTACAAGTAATGATGGTCGAATCACTATAACACCTACAGGGGGTACAGCACCGTATATGACTGCATGGACAGGTCCATCTACAATACCCAATAATACAACTAATGCTGGAAATCTTATGCCTGGAACTTATAGTGTTGTCGTGACAGATGCTAATGGATGTACCGCTCAGAGCACGGGTATCACATTAGGCTCAGGAGCTGCACCTATGGTAGCTCCAGAGGTAGGAACACTAAGTGTAACTTCCAATTTTAATGGATCCCAGATAAGATGTAATGGTGAATCTAATGGTGTCATTTCTGGAACAATTGCAAGAGGAACCTATCCCATAGTGGTGACTTTGAGAAGAGGCAACCAGGCCTTAAATACACTTACAGTGACCCAAGCTAATTTCATGTTTTCAAATCTTCCTGCTGGAGATTACGTTGTGGAATTAAGTAATACAACAGGGACCGTAATGAGAGCAATAAATATTACCCAACCACGCAGATTGGCCGGAACAGCTACTACCGCATGCACAAATAGAAATGAGGAGTCAGGTTCGATTTCTATAAATATGAATAACACGGGTACTTCGCCTTATGACTTTAATTGGTCTGGAATTCCTGATAATTCAAATAGAGTAGAAAATCTAGCGGAAGGATTTTATAATGTAACTATTTCTGATGCAAATGACTGTCAGCAGATAATAACTAATATAGAAATAAAGAGTTGTAATATAGATGGAGCTTGTTATACGGCATTAGATATCATAACACCTAATGGGGATAATTTTAATGATGTCTTTGTTATCAACTGTGTGGAGGATTTTCCAGCTGACCTGACCATTTTTGATAGATGGGGTAGACAGGTATATACTCAAATAAATTATGACAACACATGGAAAGGTGAGGATCAATCTATGAGAGACCTTAGAGAAGGTGCCTACATTTGGGTGTTAACAGTCAATTTTGGACAAGGTAGAACAGAGGTCTACACTGGTACAGTGACTCTATTAAGACAATAAAAAATTTAATAATTTTAATTCTGTAAAAATGAATTTTTATCTCAATATAAGTAAAATCATAGGTTCTTTAGCTATATTGTTTTTAGCTTCGACCTTAATGGGACAAGTTAGGTACTTTGATGAAAGGTACATTTATACACAAGCCCATGTTAATCCTCAATTGATCAATCCAGGAGCATTTGGCTCTACGGGTATGCATCAGATATTGGTGAATTATCGCAATAAATGGCAAGGTATAGAAGGTTCACCAAGTACTATATCTCTTTCTTATAATGGAGATGTAGGCAATAATTTAGGCATAGGTGTAAACATTGTAAATGATAGGTTTGGAGCATTACAAACTACCAAAGGTGGATTTGGTGTCAGCTATACCATAAAAACAAAGAATAATCAAGTGGGATTTGGAATGTCTGCAGAGTATATTAGACATGGTATCACAGGAATAGGAAATGCTGATCCTTTGGACCCTATTGTCAATAGAGCTTTAAATGGTGCAGAATTTTTTGATGCATCATTTGGGCTTCACGGTATTTATTTAGAAAAATTGACTTATGGATTAGTCATTCCATCTGCTGTAAGTGCTCGTATCAGCGATATAGATAATGAAACAGAAAAAAGACCTGTTGGTTTTATCTTAATGGCAGGTTATAAGGTAGATTTACATACAGATATAACCATGACACCAACATTCATAGTTAAGAATCTAGCTTATGTGCCTACTCATATTGATATGAATCTTAACTTTGGATTTCTTCAAGACAAGTTAATAGGAGGTGTCAACTATACTGTTGGAGCGGACAAGAGATTAGGCTTTCTTTTAGGAACAAATATTGACAAATTCAATTTGTATTATTCGTATAATACTTCATCAAGTTTTGTACAGGATTATAATAATGGTTCGCATGAATTAACATTAGGTATTAATTTTTAAAGACGTTAAAAGTTATATTAAACGCATACTGGAAGCCATCAAATCTTTGATGGCTTTTTTAGTTTATAGAAACAAGGTTTAATTAAAACTAATTGAGCTATTTAGGGTTTATATTGCAAATATACATTTATGAAAATATATACCTCTGAAGAAATGAAAGATGTGCTTCCTAGCTGGACATATGGCAATAAAAGCATCCAAAAAGAATTTAAATTTACTGACTTTAAGGAAGCCTTTGCTTTTATGGTTAAGGTGGCTTTTCATGCGGAAATATTAAACCACCATCCTGAGTGGACTAATGTGTATAATAAGGTTTCATTTCGACTCTCCACACATTCACATGATGAGGTGACAGAAAAAGATGTGGAACTAGCGAAAATTATTGATGGCCTAGTCTGAACTAATCTTTCACCACCTCAACACTCTCTACCCAATGTATGGGCTTTTTATCTGAAAAATCCATGATTTGATGCCTACAGCTAAAGCCATTAGCAACAATCAGTGTTTCATCTTTAGTTTGATTTATTGCTGGGATCAGTCGACTTTCAGCTATCTTTTTGGAAACATCATAGTGGTCTTTTTCGTAACCAAAGCTACCTGCCATACCACAACATCCATTGTCAGGACATGAAAATTCAACATGCTCCATGTTTTGGAAGATTTTTTTCATACCATTGATTCCAGTTGTGGATTTTTGGTGACAATGCCCATGAAGCCATACTGAATTGGATTTGGCTTTTAGATGTCCATTGATGAAGCCTTTATCTAAAGCATCGGTAACAAACTCATCTATTGCCATGACGTTATTTTGTAAGAGATGCGCTAAATTGACATCATCTATCAAGTCGGGTAAGTCATCTATAAGCGCTGAAGTACATGAGGGTTCACACACTACTACTTTCATACCTTTATCAATAAAAAGTTTAAGTTTTTGAGCCATCAATGTACCTTCTGATTTGGCGACTTTAAGAAAGCCATTGGATATTTTGGGTCTCTGGCAGCAACCTACATCGGCCAATTCTACCTCGAAACCAGAATCATTGAGTAGCTTAATAGCCGCTATTCCTATGTGGGGTTCATGAAAATTGATATAAGTATCATTGAATAAAGCGACCTTGGCCTTATAGCCTTTTAACGTATAATGTTTTTGATACCAAGAGGCCAATGTTTCTTGGGTATAAGGAGGCAAAGTCCTTCTTTTGTCAACACCTAAAAATTGATGACCTATCCATTTGAATAAGCTTGTTTTGATAAAAAGATTATGGATAGGTGATAAAAGTCCTGATAAAAATCGGGCCATCCGGTCATTATATAGTATGGCACGTTCTTTTGCTGAAATGAGGTCCTTATCATATTTTTTTTGAAGGACCTCACTTTTAAGTTTGGCCATATCTACGCTGGAGGGACATTCGGCTTTGCAGGCTTTGCAAGATAGACATAAATCTAAAGCGTCTAAAACCTTGGGGTCAGTGAGATCATCAAATCCCAATTGCCCCGACATAGCTAATCTTAAAGCATTGGCTCTACCTCTCGTACTGTCCACTTCTTCGTGTGTGGCTCTAAAACTAGGACACATCGTTCCGCCTTGTAGATTGCGACAAGCACCCACGCCGCTACAGTTGTGTACCAAAGCGCCAAAGGAATGGTCTTTGCGGTAGTGATAGACAAAATCTTGAGTCTTGTCTTTATAGTCAGGCCCGTATCTGAGGTTTTGGTCCATGGGTGGTACATCTATGATGATGCCAGGGTTGAGTAGGTTTTTGGCGTCAAAAATATTTTTTACATTTTTTAAAGCTTGATAGACTTTTTCACCAAAAAAGTCTTTAAGTCTGTGTCCTCTATTGCGGCCGTCGCCATGTTCTCCAGACCATGAACCTTTATACTTTTTAACTAATTGAAAAACATGTTCTGATATTTCTTGCATCAGAACGATATCCTCCTGCTGAGTCATATCTAAATTGGGACGAACATGCAGCACACCTACACTGGCGTGCGCATAAAGTATCGTTTCTACGCCTTTAGCATCGCAGAGTTCTAGGACTTCTCCTATATAATCGGGTAAGGACACAGGATCGATGGCCATATCTTCAATGAATGGAATAGGTTTGCGGCCGTCGGGGTCACCCATGATGAGACCTAAACCATTTTTTCGCAGAGTCCAAGAGTCTTCGAGTTCTTGTGGTGTGAGGAGTAGGGGAGAGGCATAGCTATTACTTTGCGCATGTATCCAAGTTTTAAATTCTGATATTTTATGGTTAAGGTCGTCAGCCGACAAACAAAAAAACTCAACCGATAGTGTAGCTTGCGGCTCTCCCTCAATCAATCTTTGGTGTATATCTCGAGTTAATGGATTTTTTTTACTTTGCACGAAGACATTATAATCTAGCATTTCTACAGCTGCAGGTTGAAACTTTATAATGTGTTGTACCTCTTTGATAGCTTGCATTCTGTCTGTATAATGCAGGGTAAAAGCGGCTTTGTGTTGAGGTATAGGGTCTAAATTGACTTTGGCCTCTAAAATGATACCCAAACTCCCTTCTGATCCTGAAAACAACTTTGACAGATTCCATCTGTCGGTATAAACAAATTCGTCTAGCGGATACCCCTGTACTCGACGCAAAACTTTAGGAAAAGCTTCTTTAATGTCTTCTAAATTGTCATAAATGACTTGTCTGAAATTGCGGTATATCTTAGAAAGGTTATTGTCTGCCAGACATATATCATTGTATTCTTCTTCAGTATGTTCCTTAGTAAATAAGATTGTCCCATCAGATAGTAAAACTTTGAGCTCCAAAACATGGTCGATGGTTTTGCCATACATGATGCTCTTAGTCCCGGAAGAATTATTGGCTATCATGCCACCAATAGTAGCTCGACTACTTGTGGCTGGGTCAGGTGAAAAATGCAGACAATAAGGTGACACAGCGCTATTCAGTTGATCACGGACGACTCCCGGCTGAACTATAGCGTAATTTTTATCAGAATTAATTTCAATGATTCTATTAAAATGTTGGGTCATATCGATGATTAATGCCTTATTGGTAGTTTGACCTGCTAAACTTGTGGCGCTTCCTCTTGGCATGATGGGGATATCATGTCGATGTGCAATTGTGATCAATTCTACAAGGGCTTGTTCGTTATGTGGAATAGCCACAGCAAGCGGCTTTAATTGATATAAAGAGGCATCAGTTGAATAAATGCCGAGGGTGAGATCGTCTGATTTGATGTCGCAATTGTCAATTTTTTTCAATTGCGTCAAAATATTTTCGGATATTTGATGGTTTACGGCCATAAAGAATAAAGTAATTAAAATGACAAAGATAAAGTAATTTTCATATCTTTGCATTTAAATTTTTTATAAAATATAGTATGAAGCGCATCATAATTCCTGGAGAAATACCGACCAAAGACTTACATCAATATATCATAGGCAGTGTGGCTCCACGACCTATAGCTTTTGTGAGTACCAAAGATGAAAACGGTGTTGCTAATTTGGCTCCCTATAGTTTTTTTAATGCTTTCTCTTCCAACCCACCTATCGTAGTGTTTTCGTCCAATAGGCGCGTGAGTGATAATACCACTAAGGACACTCTGCATAATGTCAGAGTGAGCAAAGAATGTGTGGTGAATGTAGTACCATATAGTCTTGTGCGCCAGATGTCTTTGGCTTCTGTGGAGTTTCCATCAGATGTGAGCGAGTTTGCTAAGGTAGGATTAACGCCCGAGCCTTCTCAAACTATAGATACGCCTCGTGTGTTAGAATCCCCCATCAACATGGAGTGCAAGGTCAAAGATATCATAGAATTGGGTGAGCATGGTGGAGCGGGTCATTTGATTATCTGTGAGGTTACACTCATGTCCATATCCGAAGATGTATTGGATGGAGATCGTATTAATCCTCATAAATTGGACTTGATGGGCCGTATGGGTCGTACCTACTATGTAAGGGCAAGTGGTGAAGCCGTCTCAGAGATCTATCAAAATATTTTGACCATGCCATTGGGCTATGATAAGTTACCTGAGCATATCAAAAAGAGTTCTGTATTGACCGCCAATGATATAGCTACCATGGCTTCTTTATTAGCTTGGCCCTCAGCGGATTTAAAACAAAGTGTCCATGCGTCAGTCCAAAACTTAGACACCCAAGCATTGCATCAGTTGGCATCAGACTGGATAACAGAGGGAAAAGTAGAAGAAGCCTTGGCGTTATTGATGGGGTGATAAGGGTTCTTTATTCTTTTTTATAATATTCTAGTACAAAAATAAGAAATTGAAAGATGTGTCTACTATAGATCAAATTAAAGAAGAAATGAAAAGCAAAAATGAGTTGCTTATTGATTTTTATTTTAATGACTCTAATTCAAAATACTTCAATGATTTAGTCCGGGAATTGCCTAATTTCAATGTAAATGAAATTAGACCACTTCAAAAAATAAGGATTGCCAAAGGGATAGAATCAAAAATATTATACCAGTATCTAGGTCAAATGAAAAGCCATATCATGTCTTATAACAAACTAAGAATACTAGTATTTTATGAGTTCTTAGCTAGTTTGAAAATTGATGAAATAGAGGGTAAATTTTTTAAATTAAGAGAAAAGCTCGAAAAAATCAAAAAATGGCCAAAAGGAATTTATAAGGAATGGAGTTATTGGTCTCATGGTAGTGATATAGAATTTGATAACAATGAGACTGGATGTCATTTTAATGTTCAGATGGCAAATATCAACGCTTTAGCATATTGGTCAGTTCATCGCTATATATGTAATACCTTAGATCAATCGTTAGAAACCAAATTTATTATGGATAACAAGGATGCTATTCCGAAAATATTTGATTTAATGGTTTTGCAAAATGATTTAAAAGTTGAGAGAACTCAATATGGAGAAAAGCATTATATTTTAACAATCTAATAATACAAAAAAAACTATACAGGATAAAGATAGAATTCTAGATCAAAGATTTACAATAAAATTAATCAACATAATAAAGTTATAAGGTGCTTAGTGCTCTGACTAGATAAAGACTAATTTTAAGTTGAGAGCTATTTTTTCAAATATCTAGAAGAAGAGTGTTAAGAAATCGTCGCAAACGATTTTAATGGTCAGATGGAATCTTTGATAAAAAATAACCATTGTGGTTGGTATAAAATAAACCATCATTATTTTTATGTTGATTTTATTTTATATTAAATATTGTCCACTGCAAAGGTAAAAATAAAGATTTAATTGGAAAAAATTATTTTCACAAATATTGATATTTTGTTAGGTATGATGATTGAAAAATCTCAAATCAGGTATTTATATTCTTCAGTTGACGAATTCAGTTGGAAAATCAGTAAAGAGGAAGGTAGTGAAGTTATAGATTGAGAATGATTTTTTAAAACCTTCGGAAGTCCATCTTTTTAACCACTAACTACTACTCCCTAAACAGCTTTACCTCCGCCCAAAATGTCCCAAAGGGAATCAGTGAAGCCAAGAAGCCTAAGGCCATTTTTGTAAAACTCCATTGATGCTGAATACCTACTTGGAGTAAGAGAATGACGTACAAGATGAACAGTCCACCATGGGCAGAACCTACGACCATGTTGGGTCCAGGCATGGCGTATTTGTATTTTAATACCATAGTCAAGCCTAGGAGCAAGTAGGAAACACCTTCCAAAAAGGCTACTATTCTAAATCTACCCAAAGACGTTTTTATTAAGGCACTTATCATTTTGGTTTGCTTTTTAATTGGCCTTATAACAATATCCATTCAAATTCGTTGCAAATATTGGATTGTTAGTACAAGATATAACCCAATGATTTTGTTTGTCAAAAATATTTACCGATAAAAAATATACGACAAAATAGGTCTTTCACATACGCTTTATAAAGGAAAATACCGTGGTTTTATGATTTTTTGAATACGCCAAAAAACTCTAGTAATGAAGTCTAAAGCTAATATTTTACAGATGTTTTGCTTTGGAATAGGTTTTCAACTTCTTTTTATAGTTAAAAATAATAGAATGAAAATCAATACTAAAAACAAGAAAATCGTTTAGAATGTGGCTTAAACTATTTCTTATCCGAACTGTGGATGTGATGATATGACAGCAATTACAGGGGAAAAAATGATTTGCCAATTAAATAATCAGAAAATGGAAGTATTTATCAAAATTATCGAAAAGTGTCAATGTGCTTTTTGAGTGTTGATTTATAAAGTATTAGATGATTTCAAGTGATTTATTTTAGTCATTATTTCTTGCTTTCGCGATCGACTGACTGGGATTAAAATTTCTTTGTTCAGATAGATAGCCTCCTGATTCCAACTGGTAATATAGTTAGCATTGACAATATAACTTCGGTGACAATATATCATGAAGTCAAAAATTAATAATTCGAGGACCTGCTGTAGTGTTTTTCGGAGTACCAGCTCTTTTTTTTCGAAAGTTACTATTTTAGAGTACACATGATCGGCCTTTACGTATAAAATATCATTAACTCTAATATGATGATTATTTTTTCCATCCTGGATTGTAATCATTTTATCATCACTTTTATATGATACGTAAAGATTATAAGCTGACTCAATTGACGTCCACAGGGTTTCTTTTTGTATCGGTTTGGTCAGATATCCATTTGGATTTGTTTTTAAAGCCTGATCAAGTATGCGCTGATCATACTGTGATGTGAGATAAATGAAAGGGATGTTATTCTTTTTTTCCTTAAGGAAATTTGCAAAATCAATTCCTGACTTTTTACCATATAAACGAATATCCAATAAGACCAAATCAGGTTTTCTTAGATGAAATGCTTGCATGGCTTCATCATAAGAAATGGCAATATTTAAAACCTGATGTCCCCGTTCTTCTAGATAGATTTTGATGGTTTCGGCGATGAGTATCTCATCTTCTACTATGAGTACGTTTAAAGCTTTCATATCGATGACGCAATTTTTTCTTCAAAAAGTAAAGTAAACACAGCTCCGTTTTCGTTAAATCGGTTACTTTCGCCATGCAGCTGTCTGACCATTTTGTCTATTAATGAAAATCCCATCCTAAGGTTAGACTTATGATTTAGATTAGCTGGAAATCCAGGTCCGTTGTCTGAATATTTCATTAGAAATTTAGATCCGATAATTTTCAAGCTAATATTTACTTTTATATCTTGGTCTATGGTTACCCCATGTTTTAATGAATTACTGATTAGTTCAGAGCAAATAATACCTAGAGGCAGTACAGTTTCGAGATTTAGAAATATTTGATCTAAATCAGTTGAAAATTCAACATGTTTTTCAGCATCTTGTAAAGCTTGGAAATTTAAAGTAAGTTCATTTATATATTCTTTGGTATCTATCTTTTCAAAATCACCTAATCGATAAAGCTGCTCGTGTATTAGTGCTATGCTAAATACTTTTCGAGAGATCTCATCCAAATAGGTCTTTACTCTTTTATTGCTTGTTTTATGACCGTGAAGTATAAGTAAGGAAATGACTAGTTGAAGATTGTTTTTTACTCTATGGTGTACTTCTGATAGGAGCATTGATTGCTTATTCAAGGCTTTTTCCAGTTGTTCATTTTGGGTATGAATCAATCGATTTTGCTCTGAAATTTCTCTTTTCTTTTTGTGATTTTTCCAGAGCAATACAAAAAATGTAATCATAGACAAGACCAAAGCCCATAGAACCCACCGCATGATATGAGTTATTTTTTGGAGGTAGAGGGTTTTCTCTTTTTCTTTTTCTACTTCAAATTCGATAGCATTGTCAGATATTATTTGCTGATTGACCCTCCATTCGGACTCTTTATCATACTTATTGGACAACTGTAAATGAACGTAAGCTGAGTCGATGAGGCCTTTTTTTTCAAATATAATTCTTTTATATTCATGTATTCTGGCAAGGGAGTTGTAGTAGGAACTGGATTGATCTGTCATACTGTCTAGTAGTGAACGGGCATGGTCTAGCTTTGTGAAGGCTTCGTCATATTTTACGGCCTTTATTTGTTTTCCCACTATATTGAGGACCTGAGAAGTGGCGCCATTAAAATCACCGTTTTTTATAAATATGTCAACGGCTTTGCTGAAATAAAAAATGGAAGTATCCGTCTGGTCAGATAAAATACCCATCAATAAATAGCCATCAAACACAGGTCGTGCGACTTGGTATTTTTCCCCCATGTGTATAGCTTTTTGAGCGTAAATTAGGGCAGAATCCCTGTCGTCATAAATGCGATGATAGGATGAATATCTCAGACAAAATCTAGCATAAACGGTGTCCAATCGATGCATCTGAATAATATTTCTCGCTGTGTTCAATTGTGTCAGACCTTCTTGGGGTCTTTCTATATTTTCATAACACCTGGCTATGGAAATGTGCGTATGTGCCAAAAGTTTGTACCATTGATTTTTTTCTGCTTTTCGGATTATAGAATAATAACTTTTAAGCGCCTCTTCATAATTTTTATTCAATTCGAGGGCCTCATTTTTTTCGAAAAGTATCCATTGGGCTTTTTCGCATTCCATTAACTTATTTTTTTCTAAAATCATAAGTATGGAATCAGCATAAGCCAGTGCTCTGGAGGCTTGATATTGAGCAATATGTTGGGCCATAATGCTATGGTAAGTATCTAAAGGCAGTTTGATGCAATCCTGAGCCGGTAGGGTAGGCAGTAGAAGTAAGGATGCCACACCAATTCTCCAGGCCTGTGTGTAAAACTTATAAAAAACCTTCAAAAGCAGCCAATCTTTTAGAAAAGATGCATTGGTGATTTTTTCTTGTTTATGTATGGTGTAATGTTTATAAATTTTCACAAAGAAAATAAAATTTAGTATTAAATATTAAAGTATGTGACAAAGTTACAATTTTCCATATGTATTCTTATTGTTTTCATAGTAATTTTGTTCTGAACCTGCGTTTTGATGTTCTCAATGGTAAATATAACTGTTGGCATTCACAACTGCCATGAGAATAAAAGACTTAATTTTATTAGACCTTTGCGGTGCCAGTAAAGCTTCTAATGGTATGTCATTTATACAACTACACTTCTATCATAAAGATTTAAAAAAGTGCACTCATCACAGCTTTTTGATCCATAAAAATACCATTCAGAACATGAAAGAGGCCATTCAGAACATTTTAAAATTTTAAGGCACTCCATAAGTTGAAAGATATCATATTTGTGCTGTTAAAATGCATTTTTTAAATACAATCCATTATACATAAAGTCGATATTTTACAATAATTTTTTAGAGCGTTTTAATTAAATTAGAAGTCATTTAAACCTGGACAAATGAAATATCTGTTTTTCGTGATTTTAACAACAATTAGTTTGTCACCCTTATCGGGTCAGTTGGGTTCTTTTGAAGATTTAGACGAAACTACCCAAAAAGGTTTTTTTAAGACGCATATCAAGGGTTTTTTTCAAGACTTTACTGATTTTGGAGACCCGTTTACTATGTCAGGGAGCCTTGGGCTCAATATGAGATCATACAATGCCTTTGGAGGGCCACTGAGACAGGATCCGTTTTTTTATACATTTAATACCAACTTGAATTTGAGAATATATCAGATTGATTTGCCGTTTTCAATGGTTCTGACAGCTAAAAATAATCAATTTTCCTTACCCAATTTTTCTGAAATCAAGGAATCGTTGAGTGATAAAGTACCTTCATTAGACAGACGTTTTGTAAGATTCGGAATGAGTCCGTATTACAAATGGGCGAAATTACACTTGGGGCATAGATCCATGAGTTTTTCTAAGTATACCTTAGACAATATAAACTTCAATGGCATAGGAACGGAACTTACTCCAGGAAAGATTCGGATAGCGGCTATGGCAGGACAAATAGCTAGAGCAGAACCTGTGGATTTATCATTGGTGACGCCAAATGTACCCGTGTATCAGCGACAAGGATGGGGTGCTAAAGTCGGATATGGAGATGAACAATCATCTGTGGATCTGATCGTATTTAAGGCCAAAGACAATCCAAATTCTATATTTATACCTACAAGCCTTCCCAATCAGCCTTCTGCTGAAGAAAATCTCTCTATAGGTATTAATGCACAGAAGCTATTATTTGAAAAAATACGTGTCAAATTGGAATATGCTAGAAGTTCAGTTTCGCCTAATGCTTTGGATGCGCTCACTGAAGAAAGCAATATTACTTCCTTTTTATTTAAACAACGCAATACCACACAAAATTCGTCTGCACTAGATGCGTCTTTGGGGTATGAAGGTGCATCCATGATGGCGAGTGTACAATATAGAAGAGTCGATCCCAACTATAGGACTTTTGGCGCTTACTTTTTTAATAGAGATATAGCTGACCTTTTGGGTAATTTGGCATTCAACCTGATGGACAAAAAATTGAATGTTGCCTTGAGTGGAGGTGTACAATCCAATAACCTTGACCTATCCAAGCCAGCTACCACCCAACGATTCATTTATGGTGTCAATGCTGGTTATTACCTAGGTGGTTTTTCAGCTAATGCCAACTTTAACAATAACACAACGGATATTGGGTATGTCCTCAATCAACGACTTGATTCACTCAATGCTGTGATCATTACCAAAGATATTGGATTGAATTTGAGTTACACCTTGCCATCTGATGGTGGAACGCAGCACTCTTTCAGTCTGAGCGGTAATATTCAGGATGTCAATGATGATGTTGTAAATCTTCAGACAAGCTCCACATCAAAAGTTACAGTCTATAATTTTGCCTACAGCGTTATGTTTGAAAATGATTGGAGACTCACTGCCCGAACCAACTATAATGAAAATTCTATTGCTGATATTTTGATAAAAAGGTATGGCGGTGGATTGGGTATAACAAAATCATTTTTTGCAAATAAGGTAAACTTAGGATGGGATAATAATTATTTTGTCAATAGCAGGGCCAATATGAATAATTCTAATAATCTGCTCAGTCAGATTTTGTTGGGGTACCAGGTGAGATCTGGACTCTCAGCGCATCTCAATTGGGGATATTTATTGACAACGGCTGATAATTTTAATTCTTTCAGCGAATCCACAGCTACCTTAGGGCTCCAGTATAATTTTAATTACAAACCCGGTAGCAAGAAAAAGGAAGAATACGAGTCTCAAAAGTAATTTTTTAATGCACCATAACTAATTTTTCACAATGAGAATAGGTAAATATATTTTCTCCATTATCATAAGTCTAGGATGTTTGTTTTCCTCTGTGGCACAACAGGTTTGGCCCGTTCAGGTGACTGGCGCTCTAGTGCCTCCACACTCACTGAATCTGGGTGTATATGGTGCTGAAAGAACACAGGACATGACTTTTAATGCCATGCTTAAAGATCCTGTGCAGGCGAGTTTGCAGGTGCGTGTGAGTCTAAGCGTTGAGCAAAATGGAAATGTCATATATCAGACTGATCCCAATTATCTGGGTATGCCTGTCACGCTCAGTCAGTTTCAAAATGTGCTGATAGATGGCAATGCACTGCGCCCTTATCTTTCTCTTCAGGCACTCACAGGCGCAAGAGGTGCAGGGCAAGGATCCATCGACATACCTGAAGGATTCAATCAGATATGTATGCAGTTATATGGTGTAGATAGAAATGTGCCTGTATCCAACAAGTTTTGTATGTCCGGCAATTTCCGACTCAATCAGCCACCTCAATTCGTCAAACCATCATGTGGTGAAAAAATAAAGATGCCACCCACTCAAAATATGATTTTCAATTGGAATCCGATGCATCTCGGAAGCCCCAATGCTCCGGGTGCTGTAGAATACGAGTTTGAATTGGTACAGCTTCCGCAAGGCACATTTAATGCCAATGATGTCTTTGATAGTGCTCTGAAAGTTTATAAGACCAAGTCTTTTTCAACATCATTGATCTACACACAGGCGGAACCAAGATTAGAGCCCAATGTGGTGTATGCGTGGAGAGTCAAAGTTTCTTCGGTCATGCATCCTACCAGCAAATTATTTCAAAACGAAGGACTGAGTCAGATATGTACCTTTATGCTTTATGATGGTGAATATCCATCTGATGATATAAATCCTGTAAACAATCCTTCTCCCAAGGGATGTGCAGTATATAGCACTGAATATGGCCCTATTGACCGATCAGAACCGGTTTCACAGTCCGTCATTGACGGAGATGTGGTCAAAGTCGGATATTTTAACATGAAAATACAGTCTGTATCCGGAGGACCTGGTGGTTATAGTGGCAAAGGCCTGGTAGAGTTTCCTATGTTAAAATCTCTTATTCCCGTCACTTTTAGTGGCGTAAAAGTAAATGCAGGCAGGCGAGTATTTGCCTCGGACCAGATCGAAGCTGAGATAAGTCCGTCGTGTTATCTCTCTTCTGCTCAGTTGAAAGAAAGTCAGATACATAAATATGTCAATCAGGCTTACTTTAAGGGTAAATTACTGCCTGAGTTGCGTAAAAGCGGTAACTATCTCTACCAGCTAGACGGAACAAACCCAAAAGTAAATTCACTCCCGCTCGCCATGGGAAAAGGCAAGAGTGATCTTTTGATCTATATCATTGGAATTCAGTTTACCCCAAACAATGCTTTTCTGAATTTGGC
>DAIPYV010000012.1:0-31495 GCA_036782555.1 Saprospiraceae bacterium | reverse complement strand
AATATCTCATCAATGGTCGCCAATCTATCCACCAAATTAAGCTCTAGAGCCTTAGATTCATGGGCTTTTGATGCATCCATTCCTATGACTTTGACACACAGTTGTGATTTCAAATCTTTGGCCATAGAGCCACCTATCAATCCTAATCCTATAATTCCTATGTTCATGCTTCGCTATTTATATTGCTTATTCTTTCGTAGGCTTCTACCAAAACATCTTTGGGACTACACAACGAGATGCGCAAATATCTCTCACCTTCAGAACCAAAAACATGTCCAGGTGTGATAAATACTTTGGCTTCATGCAATAAGAAGTCGGACAAGGCTTCTGCTGACTCGCATTTTTGGGGAATTTTGCCCCAGAGGAACAATCCACCGCCGTCATTTTTAAATCCCAAATCTAAAAGGTTAAATATTTTAGCTGCAATGATTTTTCGTTCTTCATACTCTGCATTAAGGTCATCCAACCAGATTTGAGGTGTATCAAGCGCTTCCGAAGCCGCTTCTTGCACGGGCCTAAACATACCTGAGTCCATCTGGCTTTTGAATTTCAAGATATTATCTATGTAGTAGGCATCACCGGCCACTGCACCTACACGCCAACCTGCCATATTATACGACTTGCTCAAAGACATCAGTTCAATACAACATTCTTTGGCTCGTGGTGCATTAAATATGCTCAAGGGCTTTTGTTTTTGGAGGAGTACATAGGGATTATCGTGTACAATCAAAATATGGTGTTCAATAGCCCATTCTACCACTTCCTTAAAAAAATCCGCTGTGACCAATGCACCAGTAGGCATATTGGGATAGTTGAGCCACATCATTTTGACTCGACTTAAATCCAATTTTGAAAGCTTGTCCAAATCGGGTTTCCAGCCTAAATCCTCGTACAAGGGCATATCAATAGGTGTAGCTCCTGCCAGTTTTGTACAAGCGGTATAAGATGGGTAGCCAGGATTGGGTACGAGCACCTCGTCACCTCTTTCCAACATGGCCATACTGATGTGCATCACGCCTTCTTTTGATCCCATGAGTGGTAAAATTTCTTTGTCGCTGTCTAATTTTACTTCAAATCTATCTTGGTACCACTGCCTCCATGCATTTCTAAACATTGGAAGGCCTTTGTAGGATTGATACATGGATGCACCTGTTGTATCCAGTGAAGCTTTCAGTCGTTCTGTCACTTTTGGTGGCGGAGGTAAATCGGGACTACCGATACCTAAATTAATCACTTGAACCTTTCCAATTTTGTTTAGGGTGTCAATTTCTGCCAGTTTTCGAATAAAGTAGTACGACTCTAAACCTGATATTCTAATTGAAGGTGTTATTTTCATGTGGATATCATTGTATTTTGTCGTTCTAAAATCGGATTAATATCGGCTCTCTCGTAAATGCCCGTCTCTTCATATATGATGCCTTGGCTATCAAAATCTTGGCAAAGAGCTTGGTAGTTTACAATGTCGTCAAACTCTATGTCTATATGGAAATAATAAGCTCTAAACTGACCCATGATTGGGAAAGATTGCAATTTACTCATATTCAAATCATGTTTGTCAATAAGTCTCAAAATATTAAGTAAGGCTCCTTTTTCATCAGGTACCTGGACATAAATAGATGCTTTATCAGCTTGAGAAATACTCATTGCTTTATACTTTTGCACGATAAAAAATCGTGTATAGTTGATAGCATGTGTTTCTATATTGTGAGCTAAAATATCAAGACCATAGAGTTTAGCCGCTTCTTCACTAGCTATGCAAGCCCATTTAGCGTTGTTTTTTAGAGAAATATCTTCTGCACTTTTGGCTGTATCGTCGGTTTCTACCAATTTCCATGTGGGGTGTTGACTGAGATACTTTCTACATTGATTGATGGCCATGGGGTGTGAAAAAACTGTCTTAACATCTTGAATATGGGTGCCATGAGTGGCCAAAAGTTGATGTCTAATCTGCAAAAATCTTTCACCTACCACCCAAAATTTGTTCTCACGCAAAATTCTGTAATTTTGAAGTATTGTACCGGCTATTGAATTTTCTATAGCCATCACAGCCACATCTACTTCCCCATTTTGCAAACAAAGCGCCAACAGCTCGAAAGTATCTGTAGGGACAATCTCAATTGATTCATCAGGCCAATATTGTTTTGCAACCGTATCGTGAAACGATCCTGGATAACCTTGTATAGCCACTTTTGTACGTTTGTGCATAAATTACTAAAAATAAAATTGGGTCAAAAAAAAAGGAGCCTGTTGGGTAACAGAACTCCTTATTTTATTATTTTTGTGTATTACAAAACAAGCTCCGCTACCTCATTCCATCGGAAAGAAATACCAAAAATAATAGCTTGCAAATGTATTACATATATTTATCATGGTACAAAGGTAAACGGTATGTTTATAATTACAAAATATTTTTAGGAAAAAAGTTATCTTTATACCATTTAAAATGTGTTTACTAAATAATAACAACTCAATTTCCGTTCCTTTTTTTCTTTTTAGGTATAATTCTATTTGGATAAATAATGAGTTGAATAAAATTGAATTCTAGATTGTCAAAAGATATTTTTGAACTTTCATTCACATCTAACGCCAATCCTGGATACCATCTTAAATTTGTTCTTAATACCCACTGTTGAATGCGATTGGGACGAATATCCCAACCGAAAGTCAGACCGTAAGCTACTTTGTTTTGATTTTTATCATGAGAAATCTCTCCATCAAATGATTCTGAAAAAGAAAGATTTTCATAGCTCACCGCCGGTCCAACAAAAGGGACAAAACCATGATAGTCAAAAAGATATTTTGTGGCTTCAAATAAATATGATCTTCTATGTAATTGTTGTATAGTGCCATAAGTATTAGTAGCTGTACCAAATCCTCTATACCCTAAAGCTAAATTAAGATCTGGTTTATGTGAATAATAACCCAATGTAAAATCAGGCATGATAGAAGTACTGTATTTGCTAATATATGGTCGATTTGTTTTGTTATAATCACTTTCCTTCAACCAAAAGGCGGAAGATAATCCCACACCAATATAAAACCCATTGAGACTACCTTGATCAGCCAAAATTTGTGTTATCTTATGTGTTTTTCCAGACTCCCAATCTTTTTCAGCACCTATTGTCGTCTCTAACACATATCGATAGGACAAATTGGCATAGACGGGCGGTGTATTTATGTTTTCTATTCGAGTCCTTGAAATGTAATAATCCTGTTTGTTTTGATAATTCCACGCCAATCCTACCTCCAATAAATGATTGTTTTTATTGTAAGTAAATCCAGTAAGCAAAGGTAAACTTGTGTGATTTAACTCTGGACCGCTACCATATTCCAACAACCTATTGTTTTGTGTGTAATAAAATGGGGCAAGTGATGTCCCAATATAAGGTCTTATTTTATTATCCTCTATACGCCAAGGATAATACTTAAAAACCGTCTCTACACCTCTCAGAACTGAAATTTCTTGATTGTCACTATTTATATTTTTTGAAAACATAGGTATAGCAATATAAAAATCCGCATGGCCCCAAAAATGAGTACCACCAATGACAAATCGAGGTGATAAAGTGCTATTCAAGTCAACACTATTTATTTCACTTTCAGAATTAAAGTATCTTGTACTTCCTCCAAAACTTGATTGAACATCCAGGCCAATGTTTAACTGGGCAAACCTATGCCTAGTTTGTTTTTCTATATATACTTGTGCATACACGTGTTTAAAAGATATTAATGTGATTGCTAATATTAAAAATCTGATAATCATTTGAATATTATTTAAAATTGTGAATAAATAGATTAATTTATTGTATAACTGTTCTTTATAATCCGCACGACCTCAAGTAAAATCTCATCCTTTTCTCTGTTTAGACTTTGCTCAATTTTGTAATCGGGCTGAACACCAAGTCCGTGTGTTCCTTTTGTAGAATTAGAGATAGCTTGATAATAAGGTATTTTGATTTTTATACCTGATTGAGGTAGTACTAATTCATGTTGTGTCATTGCATTAGTGGCGGATTCGGTGCCTCCAGTTTCTGATCCATAAAAAGTAGCACCGTATTCGCGCAAATGTGCCGCGACAAGGGCTGCTTGAGAAAAAGTGTAACCATTATTTATGACATGAACCTGCCCATCGAATCGGTTTTTCTTAGGTTTGTAGTTGAAAGTATGGATTTTCACACCTTTAACCTTATGTTTTCGGGGCTTTACTGAGAAAGCGAACTTCGTTAATTTGTTCCATTTATCCATTTTTGTAAATTTATTTTTATCAATTGGACGCTTTTCTCTTTGAAAATTAAACTCAAACTTTTGTGGAGTAAGATATCGTAAAAGATTGTTGCCATTCCCAAAAAAACCACCACCATTATATCTCAAATCTATTACAAGGTCATTATAACCTAGACTTTTTAAAGTTTTAAAAACACTTTCATAATACTTTTTGAATGCTTTTCTTTCACCAAAAGAAGATATTTTTAAATAGGCTATACGGTTGGTACTGTCTATGGCAAAAGTGCTCCATTTGTTTTCCATAACTAATTTTAATTCCTCAGGCCTTTCAATTTTTATTAAGGGCTTTATAGATTTATTGGTCATATTAACGGTAGTCGAGAGAGTATCCCCTTTATTTGACCTATATTGTACCATCACATTTTCCCGCTGACCAAATACACGCATGTAAAGAGTCCGGAAGATGAGTTCTGTAACGATATTGACATAAGAAAATGTTAGTCCATCTCTTTGTATTGTGGAGCCTATTTGTTCGTAAATACTACCTATCCCAACACCATTGATTGCCAACAATTCTTCACCTATGCTAAATTCGAAATTTTCATCAATTGTGCTAGAAAAATACACTTTATTCTCAAAATTTTTAATACTGAAAGGGAGGTACAAAAACTGGTCTTGATGGTTAGTATTCCACGTGGAGGAAATCTCACCAGAAATATGGCCACATTTTATCATGACTATGAGTTGTTTGGCCTTTACAAAAAACTCTCTTTCGGTCAAAGTTTCAGGAAATGAAGCCTTTTGTGATTCGAAGTAGGATTTTAATTCCTTTTCTGTTGTGTAAAAAAAAGGAGCAGGATGATAATTGATTAATGATGAGTACAATATTTCATAGTCTCCCATCATTTGAGTTTTTGTAAATGTTTTCTCGTTAGGCAGTGTTAAGTTTTGTGAGTCGGCCTCGTAGCATAAAAGCATTAGTGTCAATACTACCATTGAAGTAGCACTGAAAGGAATAACTCTTTGAGGTACATACTTTCTGAGAGCTCGGACAATAAAGAGGGTACCAATAATGGTGGGTAAAAACCAATTGAGTAAAGACGGTAAAAAATCATTAACGACCAAAAAGGCACTCACCATTGATATCAAAGCTGCAGACATATGAATAATATGGAATCTCAATCCACTTTTTTGAACTTTTTCTTTATCCGCCCACCATCTCAAGTTACTTGTGGTAATAAACAAACCTAAAACACCAAAAATTGTCGTAACAATATTAATGATTTTTAACGTTAAAACAGGAAGAACAATCATTAAAATACAACATATTGCCATACCTATGGTTAAAAGTTTATCTATGGTAAAATTGTGATTTTCATTTTTGTATCCAATTGACCTAAAGCCCATCAATAGAAAATATAAGCTAAATAATCCGATGGACAACAAAAAGGGATTGAAGTGACCAGGAAGTTGAGTAATGACTATACTCAGTATTATAGAAGAAGTACCACTGTAAAAAAATATTTTACCAAATAATTTATGAAATCTTTGTCCTTTGGTTACTATGGCTGATATTAGTCCTGTGACCAATGCTAAACCACCCAAAGCAGCATGTGTCATAATTAAAGCAAAAATAAAAGCTGAAAGTGTCATTTTCTATGATTTTAAGTGTTAAATAATGACACAAAGGTGTAGGAATTATTAATATTAAAAAAATGAATGGGGCGAAGTGAAATGGAATGTGGTGAATAGCAAAACCAGCAGTTTGCCATCTGCCACAAATATACTGTATATCAACTACTTATAAAAACGTGAAGAAAAATAATTATTTTATCGTATATTCATAAAGTTTACGAATTTGTTCTACTTTAGTTCGCGATACAGAGAAATCATCATCTATTTTTTGAATTTTCACCTTAGTATTTGTGACATTTCCAGATAGATTTTCAATATGGATTTTGTTTATGATAAATGACCGATGAATTCTTACAAAATCGGAATTTAATTGACGTTCTATCTCATTCATAGTAGCCCGAAGCATCCATTTTTTAATAATATCGTCTTTGTTAATATAAAGTATCACATAATTATCTTCTGCTTTGACTACATATAGCCGATCTGCCTCAATTTTATATTCTTCACTTTTACCAGTCCCAACAATACATAGTTTATTCTTTGCATTTGATATGGCAGGTGTAGTCGTATCGCTAAAGGCATCATTGTTACTTGATAAATTAATATTTGAGGCATGATGAACATCTTTGTACCGCTGATAGATATAAAAAAGGTAAAACCCTATGGGTAAAAGTGCTACACTAGAGGCTATCATTAAAAAACTGATGTAATTATTGAGTGATATTTTGGGCGAAAACAGCCATGACCAATAGAAAAAGCAGGCACTTTGGCAAATTAAAACGATTAAAAACAACATCAAGACTTCCTGTCCTATTGTCCATCTGTCTTTTATAGTTTCACTTAATGAAAAATTTACTAAAATATAAGTTAAGCTGCCTGAGATAAAAATGACACCACCATAGCCTGATAATAAAAAGAGTTTATAGTTATGTACAAAATTGGATGTACCAAAGGGCTGCAAAACTATCAAAATGAAAGTTATAGAAAAACTTATAAGGCCTAGCACTTTGGTAAATGTGACAACGGAAGCGTGTGGATAGGGCGTATTGATCAAAGACATGACTAGGTTGTGTTGGTATATCCTGTTTCTCATCTTTCTTATAACAGGTGATATTATTTTATATAAGTTTTAGCTATACGTTCTTAATAAAACATGTGCCATTTACTAAATGTTTAAAATATACTAATTAACTTAAAATTAAATATTACTATGAAGGCTTTCTACTAAATAATGAAAAATAATTGTAACTTTGCGGTCATTTTATATATCTTTCCATAACAAAAATACATAAGCTTACACTTAACATAAAACATCTAAATATATGACTATTAGATTTTTAGGGCATTCATGTTTCGAAATCACATTAAGTGGTAAAGTAGTTTTAATTGACCCATTTATATCAGGAAATCCATTGGCTGACCAGATTCAAATAGAAGACCTTCGCCCTGATTATATTTTATTATCACATGGTCATGGAGATCATGTCGCTGATGCAGAGGCCATAGCTAAAAATAGTGGCGCTACAATAGTAAGTTCGTACGAAATAGCTACTTGGTACGAACAGAAAGGTATAAAAAATCATCCCATGAATCTAGGTGGTAAGTGGACATTTGAGTTTGGCACAGTAAAATATGTCAATGCTATCCATTCAAGCATGCTACCAGATGGCAGTTATGGAGGTCCCTCGGGTGGTTTTGTGATATGGAATGACGATGTCTGTTTTTATTTCGCTGGTGATACAGCTTTGACCTTAGATATGCAACTTATTCCACAGACTTGTCCAAAATTGGACTTTGCTATATTACCTGTAGGTGACAACTTTACAATGGGGTATGAAGATGCAGTAATAGCTTCACATTTTATTGATTGTGACAAGGTCATAGGATGTCATTTTGATACCTTTGGATTTGTAAAAATAAATCATAAACATGCCAAAGAAGCTTTTTCCAATACGGGAAAGAACTTAATATTACCAGAAATCAATCAAATAATAGAAATATAAATATGGGAAAAATAATAGCCATTGCCAATCAAAAAGGCGGTGTTGGAAAAACCACAACAGCTATAAATCTAGCGGCAGCATTAGCAATACTAGAAAAAAAAGTTTTAATCATAGATGCAGACCCACAGGGAAATACTACATCTGGCACAGGAATAAAGCCTGATCAAGTCGTGTTAACCACATATGATTGTTTGGTGGACGTAGATACTAATCCGCATGAAGCTATAATCGAAACAGCTACACCCAATCTTAGCGTGCTACCCTCTAATATTGACCTTGTAGGGGCTGAAATTGAGTTGGTTAATGTGGACAACAGAGAATTTAGAATGAGGCGTTTTTTGGAAGACATCAAAGACGACTATGATTATATTTTTATAGACTGTTTGCCCTCATTGGGACTTATTACTCTAAATGCTTTAGCTGCAGCTGACACGGTGTTGGTGCCCGTCCAATGCGAATTTTTTTCATTGGAAGGTTTTGGCAAACTTAAAGACACTATCAATCTCGTGGCACAAGCACTCAACCCAAAATTACGCATAGAAGGTGTTTTATTGTCCATGTATGATCAGCGTCTTCGAATGGCTAATATGGTCATTGAAGAGATCAGAGAAATCATCACAGATAGAATATTTGAAACGATTATTCACCGTAATAGTAAAATTGGTGAGGCACCTTCATTAGGTCAACCCGTCATAATATACGATGCTACCAGCAAGGGGGCAATTAATTTTTTAAATTTAGCACAAGAATTTTTAAAAATACAGGAAGAAGAATTAATCACATCAAACTGATTAGAATGAATAAAAAGAGTGAAGTCAATAAGGGACTAAGGTCCTTACTATCCAATATAGAAAAAACAAACAACGTCTCAGAGCGCAGTCAATTGGTCAAAGAACTGACCAACAGCATTGCGATGATAAAACCAGATTGGATAGAGGTCAATCCTTTTCAGCCTCGTACAGAGTTTGATGAAGTTCAACTTAACGAACTGGCCAAGTCTATAAGTGTATCAGGACTTATACAGCCCATTACAGTCAGGTCATTGGGTGGTAATAAATATCAGCTCATATCAGGTGAAAGAAGATTAAGAGCGTCAAAAATAGCAGGACTAGAGGAAATTCCAGCTTATGTACGCGTAGCCAATGATCAAGAAATGCTGGAAATGGCATTGGTCGAGAATATCCAAAGGTCAGATTTGAATGCTCTAGAAGTGGCTATATCTTATCAAAGGTTAATGGATGAATGTCATTTGACTCATGAATCTATGGCTGAAAGAGTGGGCAAAGAACGCAGTACCATCTCTAATTATGTGCGATTACTCAAGCTACCCGCGCCTATTCAAAATTCAATTAAAGATGGTAAAATATCCATGGGACATGCACGTTCTTTGGTAGGTATTGATAATTTAGCACTTCAATTACAACTTCATAAGGATATCTTAGAAAATGGCCTTTCTGTGAGAGCTCTAGAAGCTAAAATAAAAAATATTAATGCTGCAAATCCATCTAGTCGTAAGTGGACACAACCGCCTACAGCTGTCGATATTGAAATCAAAAAAATTAAAGAAAAAATAAGTCATCATTTAGGTACCAAAGTCAACATCAAGCGCAATGCTGTTGGCCAAGGAAGCATTGTCATAGATTTTAATTCTGATGAAGAGTTCAATAAAATATCAGATATATTGATTCAAAATTAATGAAAAGATTTATTAATACATCTAAGTTCTTTCTTCCCATTGTGAGTATATTCCTTACAGCAACTCTGTTTGGGCAAATCAGAGACTTGGATAATTTTGGTAATCCTATACAAACAGATAATATTGACACTGTCTATAATCCATCTGATACCATAATCAATAAAAATGGTTTTCTATCTATTTTTACTGGCAAACCTGGTAAAGCGGCATTATATGGACTCCTAATACCGTCAGGAGGACAGATTTACAACAGAAAATGGTGGAAAGTTCCTATCGCTTTAGGGATAGATGGCGGCGCTGCATATTGGGTGATATATACTAGAAATACATACACAGACACAAGGGACTTATATCGTGAGATTATTAATACTGAAAATCATCCCTTAGCTGGCGCAGCCGAACGGGTCAGGCAAGAACGAAACGAGTTCAGAAAAATGAGCGAGATGTCATGGATTTGGTTGGTTGTCGCGCACATATTTACAATAATGGATGCTTATGTGGACAGACACATGATGGATTTTGACATTTCACCGGACTTGAGTATATATAATCAGCCCATAGGTGGTGGTACTGAATGGGCCGCACAAATGAAAATATCTATACCTATCACACAGCTATATCACTATAATAAAAAGACTAAAACACCTAATGCATTGATATTAAGCTACTATTGATAGACGACTTAAAGTATTTAATTCAGACCTCCTATCCTTCGTATCACTTCAGAAGCGACAGTTAAGCCAAATAATGCTGGCATATAAGAAATTGTACCATAAAAGGAGCGCTTGTAATTGCTACCATCAGTCATTTTTAATGAGCTTTTGATTTGAATGTCCTCAGAATAAACACATAATATACCTCGCCTGATACCCATTCGTTTAAGCCTTTTTTTGATGGTTTGAGCAAACTTACATTCTTTGGTTGTAAAAATATCTCCTACTTTGATTTTGGATGGATCTAATTTGCCCCCAGCACCCATAGAAGAGATGATCGTACTTTTTTGTTTTTTAGCCATTTCGATCAATGTGAGTTTGGGTTTCACACTATCTATACAATCCATTATGAAATCAAAATTATTGTTCTGTAATAGTTGTTGCATATCTTCAGGCTCCATAAATTTATCATAGGCTATGATATTCAATTCAGGATTGATATCTAAAAATCGTTTTTTTAAAAGTTGAGCCTTAGACATACCAATAGTACTATGCAAAGCTTGCATCTGTCTATTTATATTGGTGATATCTACAGTGTCTCCATCTATGATAGTGATAGATCCGATACCCGCACGCACTACAAATTCTCCAGCATAACTGCCCACGCCTCCTAAACCTACCAATAGAACATGCGCATTGTTTAATTTTACCATGGCTTCATTACCAATAAGTAATTCTGTTCTTTCTAACCATTGAGCTGTCTCCATTTCTCTCCAAAAAAATTTTTACAATTATATAATATATTTAACTTGAGTTCTTCAACATCCATTCGCTTTGCTTCTGCCAAAATTTTGTACCGTAAGTTTAATGAACAATTTTTTTGTCCATCGCTCTCAATAAATAATCTATCTATGGGCAAAAACTCCAACAATTTTCTACGATCTACTTTCCAATTTTGTGAAGGGGCTATAGATAGATAAAAACCGAGATCAAGCAATTGTTTTGCTAATGTTTCGCTTTTTAAAAAACCATGTACACACCATTTAGCAGATGGATACTCTTTTTTAAATGCGATGATTTCATCATACGACTTTACACAATGTATAATAACCGGTGCAGATATTTCGTGGGCCAATTCTATTTGTTGTCTAAAAACCTCTACTTGTCTATCAAATGAAAAATTATGTAAACGATCCAAACCACATTCACCTATAGCTAGACAATTACCATTATTTATATAATGATGTTTCAATACATTTAAGTCTTCATTTGAAATTATATCTGTTATCCGCCAAGGATGAAAACCAATAGTATAGAGTCCCTTATTTAAAGTATCCGTAATGTGACAAGATAAAATTTCTATACCATTATTATGATTAGCGGAAGTATGCGTATGAAAATCTATCAGCGGGTTCAAATCCTTTTTGGGCACAAAACTATATAATTTTTTTAAATGTCTCGTCTTTCCATAAAATTTTAATACAAATATCATTGTTCAATTGATATTGAAAATAAATATAATTGCTAAATTTGCATTTCATAAAAAATCTAACACAAATGTCAACAACCAATCAAGTAACCAAATTAAAAGTCTTCTCAAAGACTGACTTAAAAACATGGGTAGATAATATTGCTACTTATTGTGAAGCGGAAAGTATCTATTATTGCAATGGATCAGATGAGGAGTACACAACTTTCTGCAACAAACTTGTAGATAAAGGTACTTTTATACGGTTAAATCCCGAAAAAAGACCTAACAGCTTTGCATGTTTCAGTGACCCAAGCGATGTAGCACGTGTTGAAGATCGTACCTTTATATGTAGTCGTACAAAAGATGATGCGGGTCCAACTAATAATTGGATGGCTCCAAAAGAAATGAAGTCCATACTCAATGGTCTCATGAAAGGCTGTATGAAAGGTCGTACATTATATGTTATTCCATTTTGTATGGGCCCAGTTGGTTCACCCTATTCAAGGTATGGTGTAGAAATTACAGATTCCGAATACGTGGTTGTCAATATGAAAATCATGACTAGAATGGGTAGTCATATCATGCCATATCTTGAGTCTAATGACTATGTGAGATGTGTGCATACTTTGGGCGCCCCTCTAGAGCATGGTCAAGTAGATGTTTTATGGCCATGTAATCAAGAAAAATACATCACACACTTCCCTGATGAAAGAGTTATTGTATCTTACGGTAGTGGTTATGGTGGTAATGCATTGCTAGGAAAAAAATGTTTTGCATTACGTATTGCGAGTGTTATGGCTAACGAAGAAAAATGGTTAGCTGAACATATGCTCATATTAGGAGTAAGCTCACCTAATCACAAGAAAACATATATAGCTGCCTCGTTTCCGAGTGCATGTGGCAAAACTAACTTTGCGATGTTGATTCCTCCCAAAGAATTTGATGGTTATAAAATCACTACAGTAGGTGATGATATAGCTTGGATATTTAAGGATGAGAATGGTAGTCTTCGAGCTATTAATCCAGAGAGTGGCTATTTTGGTGTAGCTCCTGGGACAAACTACGACACCAACCCTAGCGCCATGGAAACCATTAAAGAAAATACTATCTTTACAAATGTAGCCATCACAGCAGATGGTGATGTATGGTGGGAAGACATGACTAAGGAAGTACCTGACGGATTAACTGATTGGCATGGTCAACCTTATGACAAAAACAGTGGTAAACCTGCAGCGCATCCAAATAGTAGATTTACTGCTCCAGCTTATCAAAACCCTGTAGCTGACGAAGCTTGGGACGATCCTGAAGGTGTCAAAATAAAAGCATTTATCTTCGGTGGACGCAGAGCATCTACTATTCCATTGGTTTATCAATCATTCAATTGGAATTTTGGTGTTTATACAGCGGCAACTATGGGTAGTGAGACCACCGCAGCCGCCTTTGGAGCTCAAGGTGTAGTAAGGCGAGATCCTTTCGCTATGTTGCCATTCATGGGATACAATATAGGTGACTATATCAATCACTGGTTGCAGTTTGGAAGGTCTTTACCGAACGCACCTAGGATTTTTAATGTCAATTGGTTTAGAAAAGATGAAAATGGAAAATTTGCATGGCCTGGATTTGGTCAAAACATGCGTGTATTAAAATGGATTTTGGATAGAATTCATGGCCAAGCTTCTGCAGTCGAGAGCCCAATAGGTTGGGTCCCTAGATATGAGGATTTAGATTGGACAGGACT
The DNA here is from genome assembly GCA_036782555.1 of Saprospiraceae bacterium. Taxonomy (GTDB): domain Bacteria; phylum Bacteroidota; class Bacteroidia; order Chitinophagales; family Saprospiraceae; genus OLB9. Next base: position 18,075 of record DAIPYV010000012.1, on the reverse strand, counting down.
AGACTTCTCAAGAGAGGATTTTGATAAGATCATGACTATAAATAGTGAGGAGTGGAAGAAGGAACTGTTATCACATGAACAACTGTTTTCTACATTTTATAATAAATTGCCAAAAGAATTCTTGTTAATGAGAGAATTGTTGCTTTCAGCACTTTGGAGATCTCCAGCCAACTGGGAACTACAACCTGAAGTACATTGATATAAATTGTATTAATTTTTATGTTCGTCAAATCTGCTACGGTTTGACGAACATTTTTTTTTAGAAACTATTGTATTGATTAAAATCATAAATAAATACAAAATGATACTTATTACTAATGATGATGGCATTGTTGCTCCTGGAATCAAAGCATTAATTCAAGCTGCGCAAAAGTTTGGAGAAGTATTGGTAGTCGCCCCTGATTCACCACAATCAGGACAAGGTCATGCCATCACAATTACAAAGCCACTTAAACTGCGTAAAGTACATCTTTATGATGGCGTAGAAGCTTATGAATGCAATGGTACCCCCGTAGATTGTGTCAAATTAGCTAAAAATGTACTATTAAAAGGTAAAAAAATTGACCTATGTGTGTCTGGAATTAATCATGGAGCCAATAATTCTATCAATATTATTTACTCTGGCACCATGTCAGCTGCTATGGAGGCAAGTATTGAAGGTATTGATTCTATCGGCTTTTCTCTATTGAATTATAGCTTTGATGCTGACTTTACAGCGGCACAATTTTTTGCAGAAAAAATCATAGCCTATGTTTTGGCTAATCCATTGAATGAAAACTGTAATTTATTAAATGTTAATATACCCAATCTCTCATTAGAAGAAATAAAGGGTATCAAAATATGTAGACAAGGAAAAGGGACATGGAATGAAGACTTTCAAGAAGGGACTGATCCAAGAGGTGAAAAATATTATTGGTTGACAGGGCACTTTCAATCTTTCGAAAAGGATGATGACTTATCTAGTGACATAAATGCACTCAAGGCTGGATACGTGACTGTAGTTCCATCCATGCATGATTTGACTTCTTATCCCGCCATTCAAACACTCAATAAATTAGAAAAATGATAGAAAGAAATTCAATAATTATTGGTATTTTATTAGGCGCAGTAGTACCCGTCATAGGTTTTATCACAACTGAGTTTATTTTTAACATCTTGACCCATTTCAGCCTAATGGAAGAAGTCAGTGCATCCGCCTCAGAAAGGCGCATGCGTACTTTGACTTTATTGGCATTATGTTTTAGTCTCATACCCTTCAATTTTGCAAAAAACAGAAGATGGGATCAAACTATGAGAGGGATGATATTACCCACTGTGATATATGCCGCTGCATGGATTTATAAGTATAAGGACGTTTTGTTTTACTTCTAAATGCCTACATTGAAATATTATATCATAGCTGGAGAAGCATCAGGAGATTTACATGGATCCAATTTGATAAATAGTATCAAAAAACTGGATGACACTGCGCAGATAAGGTGCTGGGGTGGTGATAAAATGATGTCAAGTGGTGCTACCTTAGTAGAGCACTACAAAAATACGGCCTTTATGGGTTTCATAGAGGTCATATTCAATTTAAGGACTATATTAGGTTTTTTATCTAAATGCAAAAAAGATATTTTAAATTACGAACCAGATGTACTCGTTTTAATAGATTATCCAGGGTTCAATATGCGTATAGCCGCATGGGCAAAGAAAAAAGGAATTAAAACGGTTTATTATATCACACCACAAATATGGGCATGGCACAAGAGCCGCGTACATAAATTAGGACAATATACTGATAAATTATTGGTCATTTTACCATTTGAAACACAATTTTTCGAAAAGTATGGTTATAAATCTACTTTTGTGGGGCACCCGCTTTTGGATGCCATTGAACACTTCAAGCCATCCAATAATATTAAAAAATCTGATAAACCACTTTTGGCATTACTTCCAGGCAGCCGTAAGCAAGAATTAAAGTACATCTTACCCATCATGCTAGAAGCTTGCAAAGATTTAGATTTAGATATAGCATTAGCTGGTGCACCATCTCTTTCTGATGACATATATGAAAGCATTTTAAATCAATGTGATTCTCAGCACAAAGTAAGGCTTTATAGAAATCAAACATATGATATTTTAGCTCAAGCTGATTTTGCTTGGGTGGGAAGTGGAACAGCTACTTTAGAAACATCTCTTTTCGGCGTTCCACAAATAGTGTGTTATAAAGGCCATCCACTCTCCTACTCTATAGCTAAAAGATTAGTCAAAATACCTTATATTTCTTTGGTAAATCTTATCGCTAACGAAGAAGTTGTAAAAGAACTCATTCAAGATGAATTAACGGTGGAGAATATCCTTAGAGAAATGGAAAATCTGAGACAAAACAAAGAAAAAATAAAAGAAAAATATGTTCTCTTAAGACTTAAATTGGGTGATGTAGGTGCCTCTGATAGAGCTGCGCAAGAAATTTTTGACTTAGTAAAAAGTTAAAATGGACATAGCATCAATATATGAAACCCTTATCAATGACCTACAAAATATAGGGTGGCAAGAGTGGGTAAGTACTTTAGCACAAATTGCTAGTGTTTTATACGCCCAAAGAAATAATATTTTGGTATATCCAACAGGTATTTTAGGAGTCCTTTTGGCAGCATGGGTTTATTTTTTTATTGCAGCACCACCTCTTTATGCTGAAGGATATTTACACTTATATTACTGTGGTATCAGTATGTATGGATGGTATAATTGGCGTATAAAGCGTGGTGATACCACCGAATATTATCCTATCAGTTGGTGTAATTCAAAAGAGAGAGCGATAGGCTTAATCATGTTTCTAGGGACGTGGTTAGTTATATCATTTGTACTTAATCATTATACAGACAGTAATACGCCCTATCTAGATGCCATTGTATCGTCATCAGCTATAACGGCGATGTGGTGGATGACCAAAAGAAAAATTGATAATTGGTTAGCTTGGATTTTTAGTAATATCTTTGCCATACCGTTAAACTTTTACAAAGGCTTTATGCTTTTTACATTAATGTATGCTTTGTTTTTAGTGTTAGCATACAATGGATATAAAAGCTGGATTAAAATGAAATATCTATCTCAGACGTCAAAAGAAAATTTGACATAAACCGGATATTAGCTACAGAATCAGATCATAATACTTAGGCATTTTTATTTTCTAATCCATCACCTTTTAATAGTCGCTAGGACGTAAAATAATCATTTTACTAGCAGTCTACTTCCTGAGCTATGGCTTGTAAACTCGGGTGCATACATAGATCCTATGGTTGTGATACCCATTGAAAAATCACCTTTGTGCACCACTCTCAGTGGGTACTCAAATACATATGTTCCTTTACGCAAATAATCGAAAAAAAAGTTTGTCGCTACATCTTGAGTGGCTTCATAATAAGATAATCCACCATTGTATTTGTACTGTGATAAGACATTGATGGGCTCTGTTCCTCCTGCACGCATATCTTTCATTAGAACATACTCCATATCTCTGTCCACTCTAATTTCTATGCGAACCATAAGCTTATCACCTGGTGTAAGTGGGGAATTTTCCAATGATACGAGTTTGTCACCATCTTTAGTCTGAATGATTTTATAGGTAGTCTTAGTGATTTTTAATGGCGTATCTTTAAAAGAAGTGATTTTATCCAACTTTTCAAAATACTGATAATAAGCCGCTCCCCATGCTATTGATGAATTATTATTTGTCACCTTAATGACACCCATATCTTTAGACAATTCGGTTCCACTCCACGATTTTTTGATGTATCCTGTACCTGATTCACTATCACGTGTTGAGGTATTGATGAGTTCATTGCCCACAGTGATGACAGGTTGAATACTTTCTACCACCCATTTAGAAATACCTTTAGACTCTACTTGTATCAGCAAAGCGTATATGGCACTAGCTGTGGCCTTTGATGTTTTCCATTGGGTTGTTTGTTTGTTTTTCAGTAGCCAAACTTTTAGTGCATCTAATTGTTCTGATGGTGAGCTCATTTCTGCAAAAAACTCTAGTATCAAAGCATGCCTTTCTATAGGTAATTGATACCAGAAATATCCATTTCCTTCATTCCAATACATACCCATTTCCTCGTTTTGTATAGCCTTTTCGTACAGTGAATTATAAATATCATTGGCTACTTTGCTAGTATTTCTCTTAAGTACAAACCCGATCATAGCCTGCCCTGATAAGCTACGCGGTAGCCAATATTTTTCGCATTGATCTAAATAGTAATTTACAGCTTCCTGCGTATGTTTTGAAGGTTGAATATGTTTAAAAAACGACCTGACATATAGATACATTATAGACAATTCGTCTAAATGGTCATTGTTCATATTACCTCCATGAGTTCTAATACTTTCTTTGAGCTTATTGTATCTTCTTATCAGTTCATCGTCCATATATCGCAATGCACCTCTGGTGATATCTTGAACAGCAACATCATCCAATCCTAATGCCTCCAATTGATAAAGATGCCCAATCGTTTCCATAATATTTTGAGTCACATAAACATTGTCTCTACCATTAGCCAACCACGAAAAACCACCATTTGATAATTGACGCATGTTGAGCTGCGATAAAATATCATCTTTCTCTGCACTCATTTTTGTTAGATCAAATAGTAGAGCTATATTTCGTTTTTGTTCAGCCTCGGATAGCGCTTGTCTCACCCAAGGTGTTTCATCTAATATGGCATTCTTTAGCTCTTGATTTTTGGACAGATTACTCATCAAAGCCTCTTTATCTTTCTGTGCCCATTGGTCAAAAACTGCCTTTATTTTAGGATGTGCTATAGCTATTTTACTTGCTAAAACATTAGCATACAATCTCTCTGTCAGCCCTATTGAGGTAGAATTCCTATCTTCATTCATGTAAGGTAAAGCCTGGATAGCATACCAAACGGGATGTGCTGTATATTCAAAAGTGTATTTGTAGTCTTTTTTGGTCGTGCTCAAATTGTTTTTAAAGGCATTGAAATGAAACAATTTATTAGAATTCCCTTTAATCCATAAAGGCATTGACTCAGTCACCAACATACGATCTGTCAAAACAGGCATCGAATTCTCTTCAGCATCCGTATGGCTACTTGTCTCGGCACTCATACGATAAGTGAGCACGTCCACATATCTTTCTGGTATCTCCATCACCCAATATACACCTGTGGATTGACCACCTTCTACTTTAACGTTATAAGAGATATCCGATTTTATCATTTCTTTGCTGATATCTTGCATTGTAATAGTATTCCATAATTGAAGTTTAACTTCAACATCTTGTGGTTCGTTAGTCATATTTGTGACCTTACCTGAAAAAGTTATTTTGTCACCATCTCGAATAAATCGAGGCGCATTAGGAAAAATCATGATATCTTTTTGGGTTTGGACTGTCCGCTCATCATAGCCTACTTTAAAGTCCTCGGTATGGACTAATGACATCAGTCTCCATCGTGTGAGTGCTTCATTCATTTTAAATTTAATCACTATCCTACCCGCTTCATCAGTTGACATCTGTGGGAAGAAAAAGACCGTTTCATTTAGATTAATACGGGGTGAAACCTCAGGTTTCACAAGGGTATTTTCTCCATCCTCAATTTTAATTTTTTCATCATCAAAACTATATGTTCCATCTGATTCAGTTGATGATACGGATAAATTATTGTTACTATCCATTAATACTTCGGAGGAGGGTGCAGCCATACTTTTAGCCAACATCACATCAGATTCTTGTCCAAATGCAGTACGCATCCGCGAACTATACATCCTAAAGTCATCCAGAGGTATCAACTGAGGATATTTGATACTTTTTATAGGATGACCACTGTCGTTATTCCATTTCAGAGCTTGCGCTCTTTCAGGATAAAATCCTCCTGCTTCAATATTTATCTGCCCAAAATATTGTGGATAAAAATCTCGTCTCCACTGATGGCTTACAAACTGATCTAATGACGCATCATACATCGCCATCAGCATTTCACCAGCTACTTTGTCTTTGTTAGGGCCATCAATGATGATTTTGTATTCTTCCTCAGCACCTGGCATACTTTTATCTCTAAAGGATTCAAATTTGACACTCAACTGTTTATTAGTCCAGGGCACAGATATCCGATGCTTTTCGGTAAATACTCTGTTGTGGATGATATATGAGACAGTTACAGAGGCTCCACCTCGCATATACTCCTCAATAGGTATAGATATATTGGCCGCTTTTGTAACTTTAAAAACTTTATCTAAAATAATCTTTTGACCATTTTCTATTAAAACTTGTGCATAAACAGGTGTATTGGTATTAGACATTTTCATAGTAAAAGTTTCCCCAGGCTCTAATTTGATTTTAGGTATATAAGTATGTAAAAACTTATCTTTAGTAAGTTTACCGCTAAAAATATCCGACACTACGGTATATTTCTCTAAAACAACTTTTTGACCCATAGAGTCCTGAGTACTAGCTATTATCTTATATACGCCCGCTTCTAGATTAAAATTAAGGACGTCACCAGATTTCCATTTTATTTGTGATACTTCACCTTCTACTTCCCATAGGTCGATGGTATTTTTATCAAACTGCGGATAGTTGGGTAGGTGCTTGTTTAAATCACCGAGTGATATAGGAAAATCTACTTTCCCATCCCAATATTTTTTTATAATGACATTTTTAGGCTCCTTAAGTTTCAATACTTTAACAGCCCCATCGACATCTATAGATACACCTTGAAGGTTTTTAGTGGATATAACCCAACCTTTATTATCTTTTTTGTCGTATTGACTCGGTACATCTAAAGATATTTCGAGCATTTGATACCCTACAGAAACAGATGTTTGATGACTTCTGGTCTCCCCTTTTTGATCTGTGACGTCTATCTCAATACGATAATTAAAAATGGGATTGTCTGCGGGCAATAATTTTTTATCTGGAAGAGCTTCAAATGTTATCTCAAATTCTCCTAATTTGTCAGTTTTAGTTGTGCCTTGTCCAATGATAAAATCTGATCCCATTTCAGGACGTCTCCACCATAATCCCCAGTAAGGAAATCTTGCTGTTCTTACCACTTTATAGGCTACTTCCGCTCCATCTACGATACTACCCGCTAATGTTTTGGCTTGGCCTTTTAATAGTATATAATCTCCCAACTTGAAGGCTTCTTTTACCGGAGAAGTCGTCACTTCAAAAGTAGGTCTTTTATACTCTTCAATATTAAAACTTGAATAACCACTTAAATTATCATCACCTCGCACCTCTATCGCAAAAATACCAGTCAGTTTATTATTTGGTAAAACAAAACTACCTTGGACACTACCAAAATTATTAGATTTAAGTGAAAGCTTTGTGACTTCTTGATAATTGGCATCTTTAAGGACAATATCACAGTCCTTATTTTTCACCAAAGAAGGGATATTATTTTCATCTATTTCTAAAAGTATAGCTTTAAAATGTACTACTTGCCCAGGTCTGTAGATAGACCTATCTGTGTAAATTTCAGCCATTTGCTGAGTATTAGTAGGATATTTAGGCTGTGACCAATACGAACTATTAATATCTAAAATGTCTTGTCCTTTGGCAACAATAATTTTATAATTTTTATATTCAGAAAAGCCCAAAGAAACTCTACCGAATTTATCTGATTTTTTTGATTGGTTTTTCACCCACTGGGAGCTTCTAGAAGAACGGTTATAGACATTTTCTACCATAATGACATCAACATCAGGAATAGGTTTGCCGCTTGTTCGATCAGTTATATTGAAGTGTCTATGTCCATCCAAATGATAAGTAGTCCATGCCAAATCAGATATATGAAATACGACATACTTAAATATCTCCTTATCTTTATCGGTAATTACCATGGCATATCGACCATATTTGATTGGTGCATCTATAAACTCAGCTCTTTTCATTTGATATTTATCAGATAGTTCCAAAGATTTTTGACCTTGTGACACTTTTGGTAAACGCGACAAGTAGTTTTCAATTTTAGATTTATCATATTCCCGTGTAAGTTCATCAAAAGTTCCATCTAGTTTTACGAAATAATAATTCAAAAATTCTACATTTTTAAAATCTAGGGCCCAAACAATATGCTGCTTACTTGGATAAACCTTTTCTAATATGACTTCAAGCTGCGGCGCTTTAATATTCTGTATGATGTTTCGACATTTGCCAGCTCCTATAGAATTAGGGTGTAATTGAATGGCCTTTTCACATAATTTTATAGCCTCTACATTTCGCAATTCATTGTCGGTATTATTTAGTGTAAGCTGGACTAATTCACTGATAATCTCTGAATAATAAGATATGTCTATAGACTTATCTGCCAAAAGGACAAGTGCTTCCTGATAGAGGCTATCTTTGTTTTCTATAATGGCATTAGTATGTATGTATTTTAGGCGGGCTAGGTCATAATACGCTTCTGATGTTCTACTTTTGCTTCTGAATTGTTTTGTGAGTAATTTTTGATAGATTTCAAGTATACTTCTTTGAGCTGAATATTGATTTTTTGAGCCGAATTCAAGGCTACTATAAGATGCAGCTGGAGAAAAATATTTTTCATCATCTATCTTAAAACTTTCTATGTTTTGTACTTTCTGGTAGGATGCATTTTGAAAAAATTGAATAGCTTTATCCGCAACCATTTCATATAGAGTAGGTTTAGCCTCAGCTCCGTCAGTATCAAAATCTTCAAGAATGTCCTTATAATCGTTGACTGAAAAATTCAAGTTTTCGCCGTTCTCAAGAGCGAAAATATACCATTTTTCAATCGTAGTAATAAATTGTTGTGGAGTCCATGTTCTAAAATCAGAAGATTTTGAATCGGTCATCTCTGTACGCTGAGATATTTCCCACCTATAATTATTAAAGTAGTTACTATATAAATCAGCCAAATAAGCCGCTAAAACATGATTAACTGGAGGTTCTTGTTTGTTAATTGTTAATTCCAAACGCTGAATTGCAATTTCTATCCCTTCTTCTTCTGTAATGACTGTCAGTCTCGAAAGATAAATGAAGGACTTAATAATCTGAGTCGCAATATTTCTTTTTTGAGCTTCTTCGTTAATTTCTTCAACTTTTTCCAAAGCAGATTTAGGTAGGCCTTTATCTATATGATTTTTAACATCTTTCCAGGCCTTTTCAAAGTCATAATTGGGCTGTTGGCTAGAGGAAACGCCCATAATTCCAAACAAAATAATGGATGACAAAAAAAATGTTTTCATACGTTTTAATTAGTTTGTTTTTAAATGTCCGAAGAAAGTAATAAACAATGATAAAGTCTATTATTGACTATTGAATATTAAATATTCAGTATCCAACAACTTAGAGAATAGTAACGTATAAACAATAGGTTATGTTATCAAAGATGAAATTGAAAGTGGACTTGACGTATGTGATAAGTTAATTTAGTCTTAAAACATATAAACATTAAATTACCAAAACTTATAGTTATGACTTGGTCTATTTTGTTGAGATAATAATGTCAAACTTTTGCTGGGGCACAAGGTGGACTTTGTACGCACTAAATAAAAATTAAAACACATTGGTTATCGGATTACAGTTAAATCTTTTGATATAATTTCTCGTTTGCCTTGAAAATTTGTGACATCTATCATGACAATATAAACTCCAGATTGTACGTATTGACCATTAAAAGTACCATCCCAACCTAAAAAATCTTCCCCAAATTGTGCTCCTTTGGCTTGAAAAACGAGATTACCAAACCTGTCGTAAATTGCTACACTATTAATTTCGGCTGGAATTCGGTTTTTATAGAGTACAAAATTATCATTAATACCATCTCCATTAGGACTAAATATATTGGGAAAATACATTTCTAAATCATTATCAACTGATATTTTTATTTTTGCGCGGGATTCGCAATGACTCACCGTAGTTATAACCAATTCGACAATATCATCATCATAACCTGAATAAATTAAATCTATATCATTCCCTAATAATTCTCCTCTTTTATTGTACCACTGTATATCTAAGATGTCATCCCAAGAGTAATTAGAAGAAAACGTAAGAGTAAATTCTTCCTCAAAATACAAATCTATATCATCACTCATATAAATCTCAACTATTGGAGGGTTCTGGATTGTTAGAGTAGTGGTATATTCGCAGCCATTTTGATCTATCACGGTGACATCATAATCACCTGGTGACATGTCACTTATATTGGTGAGACTAGTCGCATTTCCATTTAATTTATAACTGTACGGCGGTTCTCCCCCTTTTGTATTAATAATTCTTAATTCTCCATCATTATAATTGTGACATGTAACATCTGAAACTTGAGTTTCTAATTCTGAAGGTACATCTGGATTGTCGATTATTTCTATTCTTGTCCTACTTTCACAACCGTTATCCGTGTTGAGTACATTAAACTGATACGTTCCTTTGTCAGATATGATGATATTTTTCTGATTCGTGGCTGTTACAATTTGACCATCATTTGTACCCCAAGAAAAAGCTAAGTTGCCATCAGTTTTGATCAAAGGCTGAAGACTTATGGTTTCTGTGTTACAATTCCAAAAAATATCTTCAGTATTATCAATTTCAGGGTAAACCTTATCTTCTACTATAGTCAAGGATTCTTGGCTCCAGCATTTGCTCTGAGATGCCTTTACTTCTACGTAATATACACCAGGTGTATCAACTAGATGAGTGAATTTAGATAAGTGACTACCAAAAAAAGCACCTGGATTAATTCTGAACCAGCGGATTGAGTCAATAGATATGTCCGTGTTGACTTCAATTAAACTTGTAGGATTATAACATGACAAATCGTCTCCTGTCATATTGATTTTGGCTCTTGTGAAATTGGATTGTACTTGAATCAAAGTATCGGTAGTACATCCATTTAATCCTATACCAATAAATCTGTAAGGTCTATTAGTAACCACATTTGTAGAATCTAGTACAATATTTAATCCAGCAAAGGAGTTTCCATTTGGTGCGATCCATTGTGAAGTTCTAAACACATCATTTGAAGAAACTATAAGTTCTAGTCTATGATTGTTGTTTGTATTTAAGCATGTAAAGATAGGGTTATTTACCTCTACTGAAGGTTTTTCTATGTCTTGATTTATTTCAATATTTGATTGAAAGGCACATGAGTTTCCATTCTTGCTATATTCACAAAAAAACTTATATACTCCTGGTTCAGTGACAATTAAGCTAGATTGATTAATATTAACAACCTTACCTTCTGCGTCTTCCCAATAAAATACAATGTTTTCAGAAGTACTTGAATTGACAATTCCTTGTAAATTAATCTGAGGATAATCACACGTCAATGTACTTATGGTAGAAGTAATTTCAGTAGAAATTACAATTTCTTCTACTTGAAAAGAATGACGTAAATTACAGTTATTTGTATCTAAAACCGAATAGGAACCCACGCCATAATATACTCCTTGAAATTCAAAAAGGTCACTTTCACATACACTTATGGGACCCATGTCATTCAATAACCCAGCATCAAAAACAAATTCCTTTTGAATAACCTGACAAGGATCATCAACACAAATAATAATTTGATTAGAAGAAATTGTTTGTCCACAAAAATTTGTTGTAGTACCAGCACAGATATATTCTATTGGATATATTAAGGTGTCAGGTTCATTGACTATTACCTCCCAAGATCTGATATTACCAGCTAACGTATTACTACACCCTTCACCTAGTAAATAAGGGTTGAATTCAGTTTCGGCTGAAATAATATAGCGGCCTGGCTTTGTAAAAACGATATCAACGGAAGTTCCACTAGAGGCATTGTTTAAAAAACTAGCACCATCATTTGGTAAAATATTCCAAAAATAACAAAAAGTATCCTTAGCCATTGTATTGTTCAGAATTTCTGGCTGACAAGCTTTATTAATTACTACTACATTATCAGGCTCCTCCATGTAGAAAGGTATTGGATTACCCATATCTGAACATGATACCGAATTTGTACCATAAACTCTTCCCTCTTTAAGGGTAGAAATATCAGGTAATGGAAGTGCGGTTGTATCTATCCCTTCTAAAACTTTTATTTGAAAATCACATATGGTTAACCAACCAAATTGAATATTTAAACCATCTATATAAAAATAGCCTAACTCACCTGGTATAAATTTGTCAGAGGTAACAGTAAAAGTCCCAGTCATACCTGGACAAGTTCCACAAGTAGGATTAGCTGAGCAGTCTAAAAAAGAGTTGACATTACAATCTCCAAATAATCCAGCTTGCACACCCACACGTGGATGTGTTCCTAAATTTGCTCCAGTATTTTCATCCTCTATATAACAATTGGTTACAGTAATTTCAAGAGTTACTGTATTTGAACATGGTCTAAAAGAATACCATAAAATATTATCAGCCGAACCAGCAAAATTGCACAGACCTCGCCAATCCTGAGGAACAGAATTTATAGAAGGTAATGTACCTGTAAGACCGTTGAAGGATTGTCCACAAATATATGTTGCCTTTGAACAAGTCTCTCCCGCATTAACCCTGTCAAAGCACTGAGCACTTACGGCACTGCTGCCAGTGAGGAATATTATAATTAAACTAAAAAAGTAAGAATTAAAGCTGAATATGTTCGGGTTTAGGTTCAAGGGCAACGTATTTTAAGCAAATAATTTTTTAATAATCAATATACTACATATCACAATAAAACACATTAAAAATTAATATGATATTATATCGGTGCAAAGGTAAAAAAAAATGTTGTTTCATAAAAGAAAAACACTAATGAATTTCGTTGAAATATTAATTTATTTTTTTTACAACAAGAAACTTCGACATCTGTTAAATACTAATTATAACACAAATTATGCCAAAAAAAACACTAGTTATCGGTGCGTCCACTAATCCTTCTAGATACTCTCATATTGCAATTCGACTTTTAAGAAAACATGGTATAGAGGTCGAAGCATGGGGATTAAAATCTGGAACGATTGAGGATGTGATCATTCATCACAAGCCAATTATATTTAACGAAATTTACACTATAACTCTATATGTTGGCTCACAAAATCAAAAAGAATATTTTGAACCCATTAAGTTAATAAATCCTCAAAGAATAATTTTTAATCCAGGAACAGAAAATCCGGAATTAGATATTATATGTCGAGATTTAGGTATAGAAGTTATGTACGCTTGTACTTTGGTTTTACTGAACACGTACCAATACTAAAAAAAAATAGTTTTATCTCAGACTGTTGTTAGGGTCTATTAGAATAAAACTATTTTTTTTTGATAAATTGATATGTAGAAGCTGTTCAGGTTATTTTTTTGTCAAGAACAAAGATTTCAATTCCTTATCACTCAAAAAACCTAATTCCAAGAAGGTAGATGTCACAAACTTTTTAATATCTTGGTAGTCTTTACTTCGTTTATCAGAAAAATGGTTTATTAATCTATCGATATAATTCAAACTTATTGACTTTATGTTCTGATTAAATTTTTGATTAAAGAAAATATTGATGTATGATACAAATACTTTATTGATTTCAAAATATTCAGTGTAATCAGTAGGCTCAAGATTATTTAAAAAGCTTTCGCAATATCCAAAGATACCATCACGTAAACTTTCATTTTCTAAGCTAAGACCTTCATGCTGATTATAAAAATCTCTCACATTGTTGATGGTATCTTCATGGACATACCCTTTGGTATGCACCACGTTCATAAGCGTATAATAAGAAGATATACCATCATTAATTTTAGTATTAATAATTTTGACCATGAGCTTATCCGCATCTGGTGTAATCTCTATGCCACTTCCATATATATTTTGTAAATGCTTAAAGAAATTATGAATATAATCATCTTTTGTGGTTCTCATTTTATCGATAAACTGAGAAATACCTGTCTTGGCACTATCACTGACATCATAGAACATTCCAACTATCATTATTATCTCAAGAAATATCTCTTCGTCGTGCGACTCGGTATTTGTAATTAATTTTTCTATAAAAGGTAAAATATTACTATTATCAAATTTTCTACTAGCACGAAATTCTAAGAATTTAACCAATGATGTTCCTTCGATTTTCATATCAGTAGGAGAATTTGGAAACTCAGCAGTTTGGTAAATATGGTTTTCAAACTGCTTTCTATATTTATGATATAGAGCTATTCTTTGAGATAAGTCCCTTGCTGCATTTGTTTTTTGTTGAGTTAAAAAAGCTCTGACCTTTTTATTTGATAAAGAATCCATAAAATTAGTAATCCAGATATCGCTACTCAAAGCAAATCCAACTTGTAGCGTTTGCCCAATGCGCATCTTGATAAACTCAAAATTAGCAGAATTGCAAATAGCTTCTAAAATATCTTTGAAATGATTTTGTGGTCTCTTGTACTTATAGCTTTCATTTATTTCTCCCCTTAATACGCTATATCCCAAAATACGAGGCAAAAACAAACCTTCGAAACCATCATCTAAAAGCTCTTTTTCTAAAGATATCAATTGTAACGGATAATTTTCCGCAATTAAAGTATATAGTTCAGCAATATGAGGTTCGAATGCATCGACAATCTCTTTATAAATTTCAGGCGATTCTTCGTCTAAAAAATTTATTAGAAGCTCTGAATTTTGAAGTGCAGCTTTTAATTGGTTTAAATGGTCTTTAAAATTTTGAGATAATGCTTCCATTTTATTTTTATTTTTTTAATTAAGGAATGTATTAATATTGATAATCAAAAGAAAAACCTGATAAACTTCATTAAGTTTATCAGGTTTTCGGTACTTTTTTAGAAATTATTACTTAAAAACTAATAAGTAACAATAATTATTTTAAAATAATTCTAAATAATGCCGTTTTGATCAAAATTTTAAATCGAATGTTGAGTTAAAATTTCAATTGCTTTCGGTCTTATTCAGATATATTTTCTGTATCTAAGTTTTGCTCTTCTGTAGTTAAGTTTTCCTCCGCTACACTCTCTACTTCAGAAGCTTCTTCCGTAACTTTATAATTATCAGCTACTTCTTGTGAAGTTTCATCAGCTACAACAGTCTTGGCTTTAGCTTCTCCTGAAACCATCTTTCTGAAGGCAGCCATCTCATTCATTGTTTCTTGAACGCGTGCTTGAATTTTTGCTTCCTTAGCTTCTATCCATTTTGCTGCTAATTCTAAAGCCTGATCTTCAGTCATAGAACCTTTTGTAACACCACGCATAAGATGCTTCTTGTAGTATACACCTTTAAACCTAAGTATAGCTTTTGCTGTATCAGTAGGCTGAGCACCTTTAGTCAACCAATCATAAGCTGCATCTCTATCTAACTCTATGGTCGCTGGTTTAGTCATAGGATTATAAGTTCCTATTTTTTCAATAAATTTACCATCTCTAGGAGCTCTTGCGTCGGCTACTACTATGTGATAAAACGGGGCTTGTTTACGGCCTCTTCTGGACAATCTTATTTTTACTGCCATTGTTAAAATTTTATAAATATTTGAAAATCAAACCCATATCCATCGTAAAACAATCTACAGGTTTTTAACGCCGCAAAATTACAATTATATTTTCAATTAATTGCAAAAAATATATAATTAATTATCGAGATACTTTGATTAAAAATACAATTTCATACTTAAAGTAGGCAAAATTGGCAATTGATCGACTCTTTGATAAGTGATTCTATTGAAGTAAAACATATTGGGTCTATTATATGCATTCGTCACACTACCCACAATTTCCAGTCCTGCATATTTTGAAAACTTGATATTTTTTGTTATAGACATATCTAATCTATGATAGTACGGAAGACGACCACCGTTCCTAACAGAAGAATACAATATTCCTAAATTATCAGGATTGGATGTTAAAACATCCGATTCAACACCTTGACCAAATTGTTGCTGATTATAAAATCCCCTAGTTAAAGTAAATGGAAAACCAGAGCCTAAGTTCCACCGTATACTTGCGAGCCATGTACCAGCCTTATCTAAATTATAGGATGTTAAAAAATTAGCGTTGTGGCGTCTATCAAAAATTGTAGGATATGTTTGTTCTCCATCAAATCTATTGACATAACCATGACTATATGTCATCCATATGTATAATGGTCCATTGTCATATTTTAATGAAAAATCAATACCGTAAGCTTTTCCATTCTCGATAACAAAGTCTGCATCAGACGCGATAAGTTTATTCCTATTGACCACTATCAATTGTGGAAAGTCTTTTAAATAACCTTCAACATTTATCTGAATATTTTTAAATATATCCCACTCAAAACCAAGTATCGCATGATTTGAAATTTGAAGACGATTTGTGATTCTTTCTCCATTTAAACCAGTAATCTGCGACTGAGGTCCAGTCAAAAATCCGTTAAATAGATTAACCACATCTCTTTCATCTGATGTGCTAAGCAAATTTTGAGTATATCTACCTGCAGCAGCTTTTATACGCAGTTTGTCACTAGCATTATATTTCATACCTATACGAGGTTCTAGTGTAAACTGTGACAAAGATGCATAGTACTGAGATCTTAAAGATGGTTCAATAATAAACTTTCCTAATATTTGTCTGTATTTTCCATAAAATCCAATTTCTGTCGTACTTTGTTCTTGTTGTATTCTATTTCTGAATGGATTGAAAAATTCAAAATCTGTTCTTAAACTACGCATTTCAAGACCATATTTAATCTCATTATTCGTTCCATAATTAGTAAAATTTAGAAGTGCAGAGATCTCATCTACTTCTGATCTTCTTGGCAAGTTATCCTGCTCCGAAATACCCACTTTATAAGATGTATAACCAATTAAACCATCAATGACAAAACTACTACCTTGTGGTATTATATAGAAATTGGCACCTCCACCAACGTTTTCCCAATTGATATCCGCAAGAAGTGGGTTTCTAAAACCATCATTAAAATTAAAACCAAAAAGATTTAGCCTACTACCATTTGAGGTATTTATACTTACCTTACCATATATATCTTGAAAATTAAATGGAAGACCAATTTCTGGATTTTCAGCAGCATATTTATACAAGGTTTTTGATGTCTCTTGAATCAAAGATTGCTTTCCGGTCAAAACATAACTAATGGATGTGCCGCTTTCATCAAATTTTTTAATGGGACCTTCGATTAAAGCTTTGGCCATAAAAGGACCTCCACTTATAAAGCCACTTGGTCTTACTTTATTGCCTTCTTTAGTTTTAATATCCACTATAGCTGAAATCCTACCTCCATGCTCCGCACCAAATGCACCGGTCAATACATCCACATTTTTAACTATTTCAGTTTCAAATACAGAATAAAACCCAACAGAATGAAAAGGGTTAAAAATATTAAGACCATCAAGTAATATTTTATTTTGAACTGGTGCTCCACCCCTAATAAAAATTTGACCACCTTGATCACCTGTTGTAATTACTCCTGGCAATACCTGAAGATACTGAACAATATCTGCCTCTCCCCCGACTGAAGGCAATGCTTTAATTTGTTTAGGACTTATAGATATTTGAGATACATTAACTGTAGTTCGCTGTTGTTCCCTCGCAGCTGAAACAGAAACTTCACCCAATGTAATGCTACTTTCTGTCAAAACAATCTTTTTGTATATTACAGATCCTTTATTAATAACAAACTCAGTAGATAGACTATCATATCCTAAATAAGAAATCTTCAAATTGTACTTTCCTACAGGTATATTGGGTATTGTAAAAAATCCATCGTAATCTGTAGTTGTGCCTATTCCTGTTTCTTGTACTATTAAATTACAAAAAATTATCGGCTCACCTGTGTTTTTATCATAAACATGTCCTCTTATTGATCCAGTTTGAGCCACTGAAACAAAAGAGATTAAAGATAATATAATAAATAAAAAGGCCTTATGTATCAGCTTTATTAACATACTTATAAAAATTTTAAGGCCGCAAAGGTAATCATAACTCAAGTTAAAACGTAAATTCCAAATACTTTTTAAAATATAAAATTTAAAGATAGACCCAAAATGACAAAAAAAGCGCTTACCAACCGAAGTGTGTAAGCGCTTTATTAAATTCTAATTTCTTAATTTTACTCGATGATGATCATTTTCTTAGTAGCTGTAAAGTCGCCACTTGTCAATGTA
>DAIPYV010000011.1:0-31842 GCA_036782555.1 Saprospiraceae bacterium | reverse complement strand
GTGATTGATTTCATAGGATTCTTCTGTCCAATTCAATAGATTATCATATGCCGGACCATTGATGATAAAACTTCTTTCATAGCCATCGTAGATAGGAACAGCCTTTTCGCATAGGCTTTGGCTAAATACGGATATTCCTATAAATAAACAAATCTGAAAAAATAGTATTTTAATCATACATTAATATATTTAGTGTAGGTTCAGGTTAAACATCCTTTTGAGTACAAAATTAATACTTTTTAAATAAATACTCTAACAAAAGTCTCTTTTTTACTGCAATAATAAGGAATACAGGAAATAAAGCTATGAAACGTAAGTCAACTACCTTAAAAATGTGAGGACATACTGATGTATATATCACTATGCCCTCCATGTAAATTAGCTGTGTCTTAATAATATTATCTATGCATCACATTTATTGACCACATTCAGTCATCACGCAGGACATATATTCAATATCATTATCACACGGGTCATCAAAATTTCCTCCACCACATTCTCCGTCACTGAGCTGCTCATATTCTATAGAGCTTATTTCCTTTGTGATAGTATTGTAGTTATAAGAAATTTTACAACAACCAAATCCGCAGGGATCATCGTACATCATGCCATTATCGTCTATACATACTGCATAACACGCTGACTCAACAATCTCTACGGTCCAGAGATTCCCAGTAAACCAAGGTGGTGCACTGGCAATAGTCCACTGACTCATGTATGCTGTCACTACGGCATGGTTAAGCTCCTGCTTCCAGTTGACATAAAAGGCTAACCAGTCCTTTGTTTCTATATAGTTATTTATGTTCAACAGCTGAATTAATTCATCACATTCAAGACTTTGGGTATCATATCCAGTCAATCTAGGCTCTGAAAAAAATTTCGTGCCATCAGTACAATAATATGATATGAATTCTACAGTTACTTTGCACCCACGCACCGTTACCTCTTCAGTAATAGTTGTCTGTGTACAGTCTTTACCATCAGTATAAACTTGGGCACAATGACCCGTAATAAAATCTGATCGGGATTCCACTTTATGGTCTTCCTCATGATTATATGTAGTTTCTTCGCTTGACTTATCTTTAGTACAGGCGACTACCAAAAAAATAATGGACACAAAGGCCCCAAAAATCAACTTTTTCATTTGTAAAAAAATTAGTGTTTTTAATAAGTAAATATCGTCACAAAATTATAAACATTTTTGTGAATAATTTATGCAAATTATGGGTAATTGATGTCAATTTTTGGGTAAATTATTCACCTGGTGGGTAAATTATTCATGACACTCCAAAAAGGTGATTTTTGGGCATGTCGTAATTACATTTTGCCTATTTTTTTACTCTGAAATATGTTCATTGTAGAATGGAAAAAGGGCTCTGTGTTGTTTTATTTGGTTAATCACATCGGATAATTAGGGTACATGTTGCTTAATTTAGTGCTCGTTTAAACTTTATTTTATTTTGTTCTCGCTAAAACCGTGACAAGCTTTGATACAAAAGAAATAAACTTGTCAAGACTTCAGCTTGAAAATCAAGTATGTCTGCCCTGACGGTACGACGCGGTAGGACTGTTTGATCTGTATTTCGATAATAGTTGAGCACTCTCTGTGTGCTTGTTTTATATCGTCAAATCGAATCCTCATAATATATTTTCGTTTTTTATTAGACATTCTATTGTGAGGATTTCATTTTCTTAATGCCAAAATTCATCAAAAAATGCTAAACATACGAGTCACAGTTTATGCAGCTTTTCTGCAACTTTAGTGTGAAAAAGCCTGCCAGGTTGACGGAAGACAGGCGAGCTTGCCTTTATCTTGTGTAACTGCTTTGATTATAAACTCTGTCCAAATTGCTTTTATCTAGCCACCCAAAGTTTTGGGTGATTCTTTCACTTATGATTGCAATCGTTCAACCATTTCTTATATTGTAGTCAAGTCCGTTCAGTCATATTTTTAACGCATGTTCCCTAAAAATGAAAATACCGAAGTATGTAAGCAAGGGGATTCCTAAGATGTATTACAACGGCTTTACTCAGTTTAAGCATCAACAAACAAAATACGTTATATACCCTACTAATTGGTTGGACTTTATATCAGTGTACCTTCAGGATTCAACTTAGAACCAAAATTATTTTTTCAACAGTAACTGCAAACATATAGTGGACCCTTTGTTTTTTAAACAAGTAGGTTTTACGGATGCGTCATTTTATATTTTTTCCATAAATTAATGAAATGTATAGCCATTTCTTGGGCGGCTTTTTTTGAAAAAGTTATGACCTCCGTACCTGCTACAGAAGACGGAGCTGCAAAAGCAGTACACTCTTCCGAAGAACCATTGTATATTCCCGTCTCTAATATAAATGGATTGAGATCTGATTCTGGCAATAAGAGGAAATTTTCTTTAAGCTCTTTTTTTGTAAGATTGTATTTTTTTTGATACAACTTTAGCTTTTTTAGAATGTCTTTGGTGGCTGGAACTATATACTTATACTTGGTTTTTTGTTCCAAATTGACACTAACTATCTCCGAAAAATCTTGATTTTCAACGTCAAAATATAAATTTGGCGAGACCACCCATACTTCCATGGCAGCATCTTCTATTTTAATTAAATCATTCAATGTCATTTTAATACTATTTCAAAATGAGACAAAAATCCTTACAGTTTTGTTCATTGAGTTTTTAAATATAAATTTGTAATTTCATTTTCAATCATACTAAATATAAATAAAGTCTCTAGTTAAAGTAACTAGCTTTCAGCTTCATTAATAATCATTAGATAAATATTGAATAGCTCCAGGCCCTGTACAAAAAAGCAAATCTAAAAAACTTAAATGAGGTATAAATTTAAATCTATCAGACCAAACCTGTGTGTAAGAGTTTGAATTTGCTTTTAATCCGGGTGACCATGAAATTATAGTATCATTTGATGGTACTTTCTGATATTCATCAGTAAAAATCAAGTTTTTATTTACTTTCAATTTTTCTAAAATGAATTCTGTACTTGAGACATTTAAATCGAAGAGAAAATTGTGCTTTTTTAACAAAATTTTTTCTATTTCAGAATAATAATATTCAAAAAATGGGCTTTTACCGTAGGCCGATTTGATGGTCTGTAGATGTTTTGTTGGCCAGGAGTCATCATAGAATATCCTCACTTCTTTTATAGACGTCTGCATATTTTTTCCTTTTTGTAGAGGTATGCTCAGTATTTCTATTCCTTGGGATGTCAGAATGTGATACCTATTTCTAAAACTCCTTTTTTGATAATTTTCATGGCTTTCTATACATATCCCATCGACTTTGGCATAGTAAGCGACACAATCTATAGGACTAAATATCTGGCTTTCATGGAGTAAAATACTCATTTTACAAAAAATTATACCATTTTAAAATCAACCCGATCGGCTACCCATTTGCCATAGGCTTCATTAACTGATGCTTTCCAGTGCAGTATAGCGGGTATATCATAGGAGTGTAGGTCATTGAGTTTCGTCTCTACTTCATAGGTCTTCCGGCTATCGGTTTTTAGAATGACTGGAAATTCATCCTCTTGACAATTTACACCTTCCCACACATAGTGACTTTGCGTACTTAATATCTGAGCGCACGCTATGAGTTTTTCATTTAGTAGACATTCAATGGCTATGTTAGCCTCTTCCCTGGTAGGAAATGGCACATAAAATAAAGTTATTTCCATTATAATGCAAGTATTTCAGTCATTTTGACTAATTCCTTATTAAGTGGTTTATTGCTCGAAATGGCTTTTTCAAAAGGTGTATGTGTTATTTTATCATTGATAATCCCTAAAGCAACACCACCTTCTCCTCTCAATAATGCTTGGACTGCTGAATGTCCCATCCTACTTGCTAAAACTCTATCCATAGCCGTTGGAGAGCCTCCTCTTTGTAAGTGACCAATTACAGTTACCTTAACATCAAACTCTGGATTCTTTTCTTTGATGAGTTTGGCAATAGTTTGGGCATCACCATTTTGGTTGCCTTCAGCCACTATCACAAGGTTGAATAACTTCTTGCGTTTAGCTGATTTTTGGAGTGTATAAGATAACTCTTCAATCGATGTATCTGTTTCAGGAAGGAACACAGCGCCCGCACCACTACCTATAGCGGTATGCAAAGCGATAAATCCAGCATGTCGCCCCATTACTTCTACAAAAAACAACCTATTATGTGAGTCTGCAGTATCTCTGATTTTGTCAACGGCTTCTATGGCTGTATTGATGGCTGTATCAAAACCAATAGTGTAATCCGTTCCAAAAATATCATTATCGATAGTACCAGGTAATCCTACGAATGGAATCTTGTGCTCAGACATAAATACTTTGGCTCCGGTATAACTTCCGTCACCACCTATAACTACGACACCCTCGATGTCATAAGCCAAAAGATTTTGGTAAGCTTTTTGCCTACCCTCTACGGTCCTGAATGCCTCACTTCTGGCGGTTTTGAGGATGGTGCCTCCTCTCTGCATAATATTTGCCACATCACCTACTTCTAGTCTTTTTATATCACCACTGACCATTCCATCATACCCATTGATGATACCAAATACATGTAAATCGTGATATACTGCTGTACGCACTACAGCTCTTATGGCTGCATTCATACCTGGTGCATCACCTCCTGATGTCATGACCGCTATCCTCCTTATTGCCATTTTATTTATATTTTTTTAGCTAAATTTTCTGTGATAATCTATACATCCTTCTATTGGCCTTTTAACTACTTTACCCATACGAAGGTTTTTATCTTCTAAACATTTTTTTAAAATAGACTGATGTTCAAAAGCTATGGACCCTACAAAATGTATCTGTTTAGACAAGTGATCTTTATAGACCATAATACGTGTATCTAAAAATTCGTCAAACACTTTACTGATTAATTTCTCGGTCCATGAAGTTTTTACATCACCTAAAAATCGGGCAAATTTAGCAATAAATCCACTTCCAGCATGCGTTTGATAAATATATTTAATTAATTCATTTTTTTCAATAGGATAATTTTGTGAAAAAATACGGGTTTCATACTCGGGCATAAGTCCATAAAAATATGCTTTCAATAGCTCCTTACCCAGATGAACGCCGCCACCTTCATCACTTAATATATATCCTAAACTGGGCACAGCTATATAATATTCATGTCCATTGTAATAACAAGCATTGGATCCTGTCCCTAAAATTCCTACTAAGCCAGTATCACTGCCACATACAGATCTCGCTGCACATAGCATATCTGATTCAATTTCAAATTTTCCAGATGGTGCCAAAAAAGAAAAACTTTCTATGACTTTGGACTTTGTCTCCTCTGTAACTCCAGCACCATAAAAATAAACATTATTTATTGTTTTACTATGAGTCAAATGGGTGATAGTATCTAAAGTGCTTTCATCAATACTAGAGTGGATAGATGGATTATATCCACTCAGCTCAAGGATTTTTACGTCTTCATTTGAATAAATAAATGCCCAACTTGACTTACTAGATCCACTATCAATGACTATGTCCATGGATGATTAAAATTTAGAGGTCTTTATAATACAGTCTAATTGTTGGATTAAGTCCCTTTTTCTTTCCCCCGGTGCGTAAACGAAAGCATCTATAAATATCAGTTCTCCTTTACTTTCATTATGCAGTAAGTAACTTATATAAGGACCGCCCATAAAGTCATTGATGGTTTCCCATATACCACGTACTTCATAGGTGTATACGTTATTATGTATGTATTTATAATCATAGATGGGCAAATCGACAATATTGGTACTCATATAGGCATCATCAAACTGGGTTTTTATATATTCTTTACCATAATCGTTACGTAGTCCTATGACATATTCTTTAGAAAACTGAGATTTACTTTTATATGGAAATTTTCTTATCACTATACTTTGATTGATTATTTTATTGTCCATTCTTAACCAAAGAAAATTGGACTCTTGCATGGCCAATTTGAATAAACCTGGAACAGTAAGACGTAAACCAAAGCTGTCAAAAACCAATTTTGATAATTCCGTGTTGGGTCCTTTAATACCATATACTGTGGCGTTAAGACTTTCTTGGTCATGTTGGTTGATACGCTTGGCTATAGTGGGAAAATGTTGCTGTAATGATTGGGCTATGGCTTCATGGCCTTTTCCGAAGACATATATTACTATCTGTCCCTTTGCCCACTTATTTTTACCTATTGATATATTTAATGATGCATCTGTTAGGGCTTGATTGAATTTATCTGCTCCTAAGTCATCCCGTAGCATTTTGGTGGTTGCTGATGTGGTATCTGATATATCGGCTATCACCACAAAAGTTTTTAGTTCTCGTTTTACGGGTTTGGCTAATAGATCTTCTACAGTCATGTAGCGCATATCAAAGAGGGGTTCATAAGCAGTCAAAATAGGATAAGGGGCCTCAAAATAATCAGATATCGTATCATTTAAAGCACTGTTTTGTATCATTTTGTCAGTTATAATGACCACATCATTCACTCGGCCAAAAGCTAATGGTTTACTACTAGCGGGCTGTATACCTTTATTTTCAGTACACGACAAGATAGCTGTTATGGTTAAAAAAACAAATATAAATCTATAAATAATCATATTAATATTTTGTGACAGTGTTCTTGATATAGATGCATAATAATCAAGTTTTGGTGTTTAAAGATAAATGGTCCATGTAATTAGATACATTAATCAACTACCCAACCCCACATCTAATAGCATCATAATCGTAAAACCACAAACAAATCCTAAAGCTGCCAAATCTGTATGGTCATCCAATTGGGTTTCGGGTATTACTTCTTCAACAACTACAAATATCATAGCTCCAGCTGCAAAAGCCAAGGCGTAAGGAAGTAAAGGACCGAAGAAATTTACGGCTAAAACGCCAATGACTGCGAAAAGAGGTTCTACTATTGCTGATCCTTGTCCATAAATAAAACTCTTTTTTGAGCTCATGCCCATTCTTTTTAGGGGCATAGAAACTGCTATGCCTTCAGGTATGTT
Organism: Saprospiraceae bacterium; assembly: GCA_036782555.1. GTDB lineage: Bacteria > Bacteroidota > Bacteroidia > Chitinophagales > Saprospiraceae > OLB9. Next base: position 24,832 of record DAIPYV010000011.1, on the reverse strand, counting down.
TTGAATACCAATGCCTAACGCTAATATGACAGCACCAGAGATAGTCGCTTCGGGTACACCAGCCGCTACACCTCCGAAAAGTACACCGATAGCTAACCCTTCAGGAATATTGTGCATAGTAATGGCTAGAACTAGCAGTGTGGTCCGTCTCCATGAGGTTTCCATCCCTTCACTCACTTCAAAGTTTATGTGTAGGTGTGGAAGGTTTTTATCAATTAAAAATATAAATAATGCACCTAGCATAAATCCTGTCGCCACGGGGATACCTTTTGCCAAACCTTCACCTGTGGACATGGCAATGGCTGGCATCAATAAACTAAAAAATGCCGCTGCTATCATGACACCACCAGTAAAACCCAACATGCCATCCAATGCAGCTCTTGAAATTTTTTTAAATAAGAAAACTATCGAAGCGCCAAATGCAGTCATCAACCAAGTAAAAATGGTGGCATAAAGAGCGGCCATTAAAGGTGTCATGGTCTCAAACCAGTTAATAATATTTTCTAACATCTCTGTTTCATTGAGTATAAACGTTGAGTATTCATTTTTGAATGCCTTAATCAGATTACTTATCTGTATGTAAACTTTATATTAATTCATATTGTTGATACAAAATGTTTATATTTTAATTTTATGCTGCAAATTCCATTAGCTGAGCGTATGCGCCCAAAAACTCTTGATGATTATATTGGTCAAGAACATTTAGTGGGTAATGGTGCTGTTTTAAGAAATGCTATCGAGTCGGGGGGTATTCCTTCTATGATTCTTTGGGGTCCTCCAGGTGTCGGAAAGACAACTTTGGCGTCAATGTTGGCTCATGTTTCTAATAGGCCATACATCAGCTTATCTGCAATAAACAGCGGTGTGAAAGATATCCGAGAAGCCATCGACAAGGCACAGTCTCAAAAGTTTTTTTCTAGACCCAATACTATACTTTTTATTGACGAAATTCACCGGTTTAGTAAGTCACAGCAAGATGCCCTTTTGGGAGCTGTAGAAAAAGGTGTCATTACCCTTATAGGTGCCACGACAGAGAATCCTTCTTTTGAGGTCATCTCCGCATTATTGTCTCGGTGTCAGGTTTATGTACTAAAACATTTAGAAAAAAGCCATTTGCTAACAATGATTGACAAAGCCTTGGAAGAGGACGAGGTATTGAAAAACTTTAATATTAATATTCTTTCTGCCGAGGCTCTTCTGGCGCTTTCCGGCGGTGATGGTAGAAAACTCTATAACTGTTTGGAGCTAGTAGTGAGCCAGTTTCATAGTAGTCAAAAGATAGAAATAGATGATGTTATGGTGACTGAAATTGTACAGCAAAATATAGCTATCTATGATAAAAGCGGAGAACAACACTATGATGTCGTATCGGCATTTATTAAATCCATGAGATCATCAGATCCGAACGCTAGTATATATTATTTGGCCCGTATGATTCATGCAGGTGAAGACCCCAAGTTTATATGTAGGCGTATGATTATTCTGGCATCAGAAGACATAGGATTGGCCAATCCCAATGCGCTCCTCATGGCCAACAACTGTATGCAAGCGGTGCAACAAATAGGTATGCCCGAAGGAAGAATCATTATGTCTCAAACTGCAGTTTATCTAGCACTCAGTCCTAAAAGTAATTCGACCTACACCGCAATCAATCAAGCACTGGCTTTGGTTGAGAAAAATCCTAACGCACCTATCCCGTTGCATTTAAGGAATGCCCCAACAAAGCTTATGAAAGACCTCGATTATGGTAAGGACTATTTATATGCCCACAATTACGAAGAAGGAGTGACCCAGATGGAGTGTTTGCCTGATAGTCTAAAAGCTTACTCATTTTACATTCCTGGTAAAAACCCCAATGAAGATAAGTATAAATCCTTGATAGATAAAATGTGGCAAGGCAAGTATAAAACTTGACAAGTCAATTTTTTCACTAAGTCTTTTCTTATTTTTTTATCCCGTAGAGCATTTGTTCTTTGAAGGTCTGGGGGAAATTCTCTACACCTTCAAAACCTAATTTGATGTCTCTGCCTTCATGAGGAATAGAGGCTGTCCCAAATATATAGTCCCATATAGCTAAAGAGATACCGAAATTTATACCATAAGGTTTGTCATCAGGAAGGTCATGTGCATGGTGCCAAATATGCATTTCTGGGCTATTGAATATTTTTTTCATGAATGGACCTAAAATATAACTGCCGGCTAATGTAGTTAATAATAATCCACCAATTTTTGTAGGCCAATGGGCATATTGATACAAAGTGATATCAGCCAATCCATAAATCATAACTATACCTATGAAAAAGCCCAACAAGGCACCGGTTATTTTGCCACTTACTCTAAAATTACTATGGTTATAATGACCAATGGTCAACGCAAAAATATGTATTACAAAAAAATCATATAATCCAATTCCTAAAAGGGCCAAGGGTATATATTCTATACTGCGGTACACAACAGTCTCCATCCAATGATATCTTAGATGCGCTGCAAAGCCCATCTCTTCTACTGAGTGATGGACCTTGTGGAAATTCCATAAGAACTCTACACGATGCAACAAACGATGCACCCACCACTGTACAAAATCTCTTACTATAAAACCTATCAAAAGAACTGACCACATAGGTGCAGTTCTGAGCGGATTGGATGCTTGTATGTTAAAACCTGTGACGGATTCTATCCCGTTATTGAAAATATGCACTATGACATCCGAAGCCGCATTATAAATTATCAACGAAAAAAGAAAGAAATTAAAGAACATGTAGAAAAAATCCAACCAAAAATCTTTCCTAATGATGGGCTGATTTTTGCGCCAAGGACGAAATGCTTCAAGCATGAAAAAAAATAATGAGACAAATATCAACCAATAAAAATAGTTTTTTAAATGTGGATGTGTGATTTCGTGCCATAAATATCCAGCATACCCAGCGTACCCATTTATAAATTTATAAAATATCTCTGACATGGATTATTTTTTATTTTCTCTTCAATTGAATAATAGTGAAAATGGCTTTTTGTTTTTGGCGTATATGTTATTTGTGTTACATAACATAATTCTAAATAGAAAATATTAGTCAGTTTTTTATCATTGACATTTTCGAAATGAAAACGTTGTTTTCTAATCCATAATGCGGGTTTAAGACTTATTGGGTTTTGTACTTATCATTTATTCCTATGCCATTCAAAATTTGATTTTTACATTTTTCTATTCTTGCCGTTCTTGTCTGAGATTGTTTGGGTTGAGAAAAATAGATGACATAGCCCCTTTGACGACCTGGTGTCAATGCATAAAATGCTTTTTCTAAAGTTGAATCCCTAGTGAAAGCCTGAATGAGTTCATCAGGTAAAGGTTCTGGAGATTTGTTGAATATCACTTTTTCTCCACTTTCTTCAATTTTAATAGCTTCAAAAATATAAGATTTCAAAATGTCCTTAATCTCTTCGATATTTTTTAGATTCTTGAATTTTATGATTCTATCGGCTTGTAATTGGCCTTGTTGTTGAAGTATTTTATGTGTGTCTGTCAAGAGTACGCCCTTAAAAAAGCCGACATTGGCTGATTCTTTTAAAGCATTTATTGTTAAAACATTTTTTTTATTATGGGTATAGACAGGAACACCCCATTTAATTTCCTCTATTAAGCCAGTTTCCAAAACTATTGTCCTCAATAACTTCAATTCATTGACCCAATTTAATACTTTGCATTGTGGTGTACCTCCATAGGGGCACCGCATACATCCATCTGTAAGATATTTGTCTACTTCTGTATTCATTTCTTGCTTTAATTTTTATGGATACATTTTCCTGTTTTTTCACTTCTAGAAAAACACAAATTAAAAGTGTCACATTAATGGTTTAAGGAGTTGAGCTATGATGATTAAAATAATATATAGTATATCTTCAAAAACCATAAAATTGCTAAAAAAAAACAAGACTAAAATCATTAGAGAATTTAGTCTTGTTTTGGATATTATATTGGCTACTCTGTCAATAGTCAGAAAAGTCATATTATTTTGAAACGTAGAGATAAAAATTATTCACATATTTTAATCTTGTCCAAGATATCAATATGAGTATTTAAGACTCAATATAAATATATAGAGTTCTATTTAACTTGTGGCCAAGCTTTGTAGCCATCTTTGAAATTCAAGACTTGCTTGAACCCTGCGTTTTTAAGCTTAAGTGCCGCTTTGGGACTGATACTTCCATTGTAGCAATATACAATATACTTTTTGTCCTTGTCTAAACTGGATATTTTTGAATCAAAGTCTTCAGATTTAAAATCTATTTCTATGGCATTATCTATTTTTCCATGTTTAGTTTCTTCAGGAGAACGAACATCTAAAAAAATAATGTTATGGGCATCACCGCTATTTAAATGCTGGTTAACTAACGCAAGGTCAGCATCAAAATGAACAGGTTCTACTAAAACTGAGCGAACTGTATTATTGGTGTTTTTATTTTGAGATATTGCGGCTACAGAAAGAACCAAAAATACAGATAATAATAAAACTACTTTTTGCATGATAAATTTTTTAAGTGATTTAGATGACAAAGATATGATATTTTTTAATAAATAAATAAAACTTTTATAATTTTTTCGTAATAAATGTTGAAGTGACCATAAAACTAGGCTGTTTTGGCAATAATTAGACGCAAAAGTGGTGATAAATAGAATTTTATTAACATGTCATTCATTTTTGTTCTTTTCAGGATACGATAAAAATATTTATTGTGTACCTTTGTTTTAAATATATAATTAAAAAGTTATTTTGAGTAATAAATTTTCGCTTTGGGGATTGGTTTTTTCTTTTTGTGTTATTCTGTACACGGCTTTTGCTTTTTATCCTCGCTGGGAGCAGACGCGCACAGAAGCCACACTATCTTGGGACGTCTCTGGCTACTATATGTATTTGCCAGCTTTTTTTATTTACCAAGATATCAAGCAGTGTTCATTTGGTGATTCGATCATTCAAAAATATTATCCCTCCCCAGATTTTCAGCAGGTTTATAGACACGAAAAATCTGGAAATGTCGTCATGAAATATGCTATGGGACAGTCATTGGCTATGCTTCCAGGATTTGTTATGGGTCATTGGCGCGCGAAAAACTCGGAATATCCTGCGGATGGCTTCTCAAAACCCTATCAACAAAGTGTGGGTGTTTGGTTGCTATTTTTCAGTTTTTTAGGCCTTTACTATCTTCGAAAGACTCTGCTGCTTTTTTTTCGGGACAAAACGGTCGCTCTTCTTTTGATTATTTACGTGTTAGGTTCCAACTATCTAAATTATGCGGCTATAGACCAAGGTATGACGCACAATACACTATTTGCATTATATGCTATTTTGATTTGGAATACGATTCAATTTTATAAATCTCCTCATTTATCGTCAGCTATAATCATAGGCATAGCTACTGGGTGGGCTACACTCATAAGACCTACAGAGATTATATCTCTTATGATACCCTTGCTGTGGGGCATAATCCATTTGAGCCAAATGAAAGAAAGAATTACATTTGTCCAAACCCATTTTTACAAATACTTTTTGGCAGCTGTTATCTTTATGCTTATAGTATTCTTACAGCCTTTATATTGGAAATATGCCACAGGTGACTGGATAGTATATAGCTACGGAGATCAGGGTTTTTCATGGCTTAAACCCCATATTTATGATTATACATTGAGTTATAGATGTGGTTGGTGGCGTTTTACACCTATAATGATGTTGCCTTTTTTAGGTTTATATACCATGTATAAAAGTAAGACAGATTACAGTCTTGTTCTTTTGTATTTTGCTTTATTGAGTTTTTATGTAGTTACCGCTTGGGATGTTTGGGATTATGGAGGTACTGCCGGGAGAGCTATGGTTCAATATTACACTGTTTTGGCCTTTCCATTTTGTCATCTCATTGAAAAAGTTGAAAGCTCAAAATGGCTTAAATATCTTTTTTGGGCAGTGACCCTTTTATTGGGTTATCTAGGTGGTTGGTGGGTCTATCAGGCGCACGCTGGCGAAATCCAGCCACTTGAGATGTCTAGGGCTTACTACTGGAAAAAAGTAGGCCGATGGACGGCGGATGAAGAAGATAAAAAGCTTTTGTACAATCGCCACGTTTATCGTCCTACCCCTCAAAATCCAATTATAATATTTTCCCAAAATTTTGAAAGCGATACGACTTTTAATATTGTAGAAGCGGAAGGTACAAGGAAACTCAATTTAAGTAAAGCGCATCCTCATGCACATATATGGACATTGACACCAGATATGCCATTAAAAAAATGGATAAGATTGACTGCAGAATTCACTTGTGTAGATAAAGAATGGGATCTTTGGAAGCAAGCTGATTGGATAGTCCGCTTTAAGAATGGAGATAAAGTAAGACAGACCAACTCATTAAAAGTACAAAACTTTTTAGATACTGGACAAACTAAATCTATCTATATGGACGCAAAAATACCTAATAAAAAATGGGATCATGCTGAAATATTTTTTTGGTACACTGAGAGCGAAAAAGAGCTTCACGTAGATAATTTAATTATAGAAACCTTTGATAATTGACATTATGTTAAGATACCTTTTAGTTTTAGAATGGAAAAAATTTAGACAAAATACCGTTTTTAAAATTTTGATTTTCATGTTTGTTGTTTTAATGCCTTTGGTGCTTTTGTCAGTCAAAGATTTCTTTAAAGATATACCACCACCGCTTCCTTCGTCAAAGGTATTTTATCAATTTCCAGACGTGTGGGAGTATCAAGGTTATGTAGGCAGTTGGCTTGTGTCTTTGCTTTTAGGCTTTTTAGCTATTTATTTGATGAGTTCTGAATTTAGCCAAAAGACATTGCGCCAAAATGTTATTACAGGCATGAAAAAGTCCGAACTATTTTGGGGCAAAGTCTTGTTTTTAGTGACCATTTCTCTTTTAGCCACATTGGTTTATGCTTTTTCTACAATTGTTTTAGGCCTCCTTCACAGTGAAAAGAGTGGAATAGCTTTGATATTGGATAATGAATGGGCGATTTTGCGATTTTTTATCATGTGTATTGGATATTTGAGTTTTGCATTTTTCTTTGTAATGCTATTGAGAAAGGGTATCTTAGCCATCATAGTGTTCATGTTGTACATGTTGATAATAGAACCTATTTTGATGGCACTTTATGTTTACCAGTTTAAAAATGTAGGACGAAATTATTTTCCTATGAATAGTATTGAAGATTTAATGCCTTTCCCATTATATCGATTGCCTGATTATTTTATCACTAAAGAGTGGGATTTTAGTATCTTGCTGAGTTATGACCAAGCAATGATAATGACATGTTTTTATTCAATTGTATTCATGACCATTTCCTATTTTATGTTTTTAAAAAGAGATATTTAATCACAATTAATGGAAAATAATATTGAAAATTCACTTAAAGTCATTTAAACTTTTTAATTTTACGCTCCTAACAGTAAATTTTTATTATCTAATTTTTTATAAATGAGACACATATTTTGTTTTTTTTGTTTCTTAAGTTTTTATTCATTGAGTTTAGCACAAGAAAATATACAGTACCAATTACCACCAGAAGAGATTTTAACATTAGCAGATTTTGATCGTGCACCGTCAGTAAGTATAGACTCCAAAAAAAACTATATGTTGTTTTCGTATGCCAATACTTATAAAACATTAGAAGATCTCACCGATGAAGAAATGAAACTTGCAGGGTTGCGTATAAATCCTACGACCAACATATCAAGTACTGTGAGATATATCAATAATTTGAAATTAAAAAAGATATCCGAAAGGGAAGAACGTCAAGTCATTGGATTACCCATTCAACCTCGACTCGCATTTCTTAGTTGGTCGCCCAATGAAAATTATGTAGCATTTACACACACAGATTCTAAAGGTGTGGAATTGTGGCTATTGGACGTCGCCAGTGGAACAGCTAAAAAGCTTTATAGTGATTATCTTAATGCTAATTTAGGTCAACCGTTTATTTGGGCTCATGATAGTAAAAGTATATTTGTGCAATCGCTACCTAAAAATAGAGCTTCATTAATCAATAAAAAGGAAAGCCTGCCTCTGGGGCCAATCATTTCCGTGGGTGACGGCTCTGTATCTCAAAATCGGACCTATCAGGATTTACTGAAAGATAAGGTAGATGAACAAAACTTCGAGACACTGGCTAGGTCTGAAATCATTGTGGTAAGCATATCTGGTGAGGCCAAAAAATATAGACCCGCTGGTATTTATAGCTATATGAATCTATCTCCTGATGGCAAGTACCTCATGGTGACAGTTATAGTACCGCCTTATTCTTATATAGTACCTATGTCTCGATTTCCTCAAATGACTCAGGTTTATGATATGCAAGGCAAGTTAGTAAAGGAGGTCAATAATGTCCCGTTGGTCGAGGTGATGCCTAAGGGTTTTTCATCAGTAAGAACGGGTAAACGAAATATGAACTGGAGGAGTGACAAATCTTCTACTTTGTTTTATGTGGAAGCCCTTGATGAGGGTGACTCAGGAATAGAGGTGAACTATAGAGATGAAATGTTTCTTTGGGAGGCGCCTTTTAAAAAGGAACCCATTTCAATAGGGAAGACCAAGATGAGATTTAGTGGTGTCATCTGGGGAGACGATGATACAGCCATAGTATTTGATAGATGGTACAATACTAGAGAAATGAATACTTATCTGATCAATCCATCTCAATTTAATGATGATAATCAGATCATATTTACGCGAAATTATCAAGATACTTACTCAGATCCTGGAAGTTTTGAGACCAAGAAGAATACTATGGGACGATATGTATTGTCAAAAGATGAACAACATTTATTTCTCATCGGTGATGGATTTACAAAGGATGGACAATTTCCATTTATTGATCAATATGATCTTAAGACGGGTGAAACAAAGAGATTATACACATGCAATTTGGAAAATAAGAAGGAAGATTTATTGTCATATGAAGATGTTAAAAAGGGCGAAGTCTTGGTGCGTATAGAGTCGCAAAATGAATACCCTAATTATTATTTACGCAATTTAAGAACGAACGAATTACGACAATTGACCTATTTTAAAAATCCTTTTGAAAGCCTCAATAATGTGTACAAAGAAGTGATCAATTATACACGAAAAGACGGTGTGGAGTTATCGGGTACGCTTTATTTACCTGAAAATTATAATCGGGAAACTAAGTCCGAAAAATTACCACTTCTTATTTGGGCTTACCCAAGAGAATTTAAAGACAAGTCATCAGCTGGTCAAACGACCCAAAACCCCAATTCCTTTACCTTTCCATATTATGGTTCTTTTGTGTATTGGGTTACACGGGGTTATGCAGTTTTGGACAATGCCGCTTTTCCAATAGTAGGCGAAGGGGATACGGAACCTAATGATACATTCATTCAACAGTTAATTGATAATGCTGATGCAGCTATCCAAGCTGTTGACAATTTAGGCTATATCAATCCGAAAAAAGTAGGTGTAGGTGGTCATTCATACGGTGCATTTATGACAGCCAATCTCTTGACGCATTCCAATCTTTTTGCATGTGGAATAGCTCGAAGTGGTGCGTATAATCGCACATTGACGCCTTTTGGATTTCAAAGTGAGCAGCGCAATTACTGGGATGTGCCGGATGTTTATAATACTATGTCCCCCTTTATGAATGCGCATAAGATGAAGACTCCTATGTTGCTTACTCATGGCGAGGCAGACAACAATCCGGGGACCTTTACACTTCAGACTGAACGCTATTTTCAAGCTCTTAAAAACTTAGGTGCTCCTGTCAGAATGGTCATTTTGCCGAAAGAGTCACATGGTTATGTAGCCAAAGAAAATATATTTCATCTATTGTGGGAACAAGACCAGTTTTTAGAAAAGTATCTAAAGAATGATTAATTTCATTATTGTTTGCGTATGACTTCTTCAGAGATGATGACTTCGCGTGTTTTACGTTCTTCCTCCATAATTTTGTTGCGCCTTTCTATAAGTTGATTCATTAACTCAACTTCATTGAGAGTTTTTTTAGAAATTTTTCTATGAAATAAAATGATCATATATCGCATCATATCTTCAGAGTAATAGAGTCCTTTTTCTCTCAAATAATGAGAAAATCGAGAACCTTCATCAAAGTTCCAATTATAAGACATCCAGCGCCCAATACCATAATGTAACTTTCTGGCCGCTTCTTCTTCTGTTATTTTAGTCAGCTTTTTTCTCGCATCTTCATCTGTCAATTCCATTAATTTATTGAGGGCATCATCGACATCACGGGGTATATAGACACCATAGAGTTTAGATTTCTTTATATTGGCATTATATAACGAATCTTTAGAAACCATTTTTTTGTCCAAATCATTTTGACTAAAAGACGGAACGCTGATGGCAATAAAGGTAATTAAAATGATGTAACGCATAATCTCCTAATTTAAGTTGTATTAACGCATCATATACTAATAAAGTATCAAACAGAGTTTGTTTTTAAATAAGTTTTAAGGTTTTTTGCAAAAATATCAATGTATATGAGCCAAAAATTAATTGGAATTTTATACTAAAACAAAACAAATTCTTACCTTTACGGTTTAATTTTATGTTTCGATAAATAATAAATACATTTAAATAATGGCAGAAGTTTTAGATAAAAAACCAGTAACTAAAAACAAATCAGAATCAAAATACAGCAAGGATCTGTATATGAAATGGTTGGAGGTGATGTATAGAATTAGAAGATTTGAGGAAAGAGGACTTTTTGCTTACTCTCAGCAAAAGATTCGTGGTTTTTTCCATGTGTATATAGGCCAAGAAGCTATAGGTGGTGCTATCGCTACTGCTTTACGACCAGATGATAAACTCGTGACTGCTTACAGACAGCACGGTGTTGCTTTAGCCAGAGGATTAGACGCTAATTCATGTATGGCCGAGTTATATGGTAAAGAAACTGGATGCGTCAAAGGAAAAGGTGGCAGTATGCACTTCTTTTCAAAAGAGCATAATTACTTTGGAGGTAATGGGATAGTGGGAGCACAGATTCCTATAGGCGCGGGTATAGGTTTTGCAGAACAATACAGAGGGACTGATAATATTTCAGTAACCATGTTTGGTGATGGAGCCGCACGTCAAGGTGCACTTTATGAAGCCTTTAATATGGCTATGACGTGGAAACTTCCAGTACTTTTCATTTGTGAAAACAATAAGTACGCTATGGGTACCTCCGTAGAACGCACAAGTAATGTTCAGGAACTTTACAAAATAGGAAGCGCATTCGATATGCCGAGTGAGCCTATAGATGGTATGAATGTAGAGTCAGTTTATGAAGCATTTTTAAGAGCTGCTGAACATATCCGTTCTGGAAAAGGTCCGTACTACTTGGAAATAAATACTTACCGATATAGAGGTCACTCTGTGTCTGATCCAGCCAAGTATCGGACTAAAGAAGAATTAGAAGCCTATAAAGAACAAGATCCAGTTTATAAAATTCAAGATACTATGGTCTCACAAGGGATATCTTCCCAAGAAGAGGTTGACAATCTCATGGAAAATATTAACCAAGAGATAGAAGAGGCCATGAAGTTTGCGGAAGAGTCTTCATATCCTTTACCTTCTGAATTGTACGAGGACAACTATGTACAAAAAGATTATCCATTCATCACCGAATAGGGTAGAGAAAGGACACCGACCATTCTTTTAAATTCAGAAAAAGTGTCGGCAAAAATATTTATTTTTTCATTTGTTAATGGATGATTAAAAGTTAAAGATTCGGCATGGAGCATCATTGATTCCATGCCGAATCTTTCTTTAAAGAGTTTATTCTGCTTATTGCAACCATGGGGTCTGTCACCTATTATAGGATGAAAAATATGTGACATGTGCCGTCTTAATTGGTGCATCCTACCCGTGATAGGGACGAGCCGGACTAATGAATACCTTGATGTTGGAAATTTTCCAAGCGGTAAATCTATTTCGCTTCTGCATATTGTTATGTATTCAGTCCATGCATCTTGTAAAGTATCACTTTCATTTTTCAATGGATAATCTATCACGCCGCTATCTTCCGTGTGTCCTCGCACTATAGCAATATATTTTTTTAAGACTTGCCTTTCTGCCCACATTTCTGACATGGCTTTGTGTATTTCAGGGCTCTTGGCTAGGAGTAGCACACCTGATGTCTTTCTGTCCAATCTATGTATGGGGTATACCCTTTGTCCAATTTGGTCACGTAGGATTTGGAGCGCAAATTCAGTGGCATATTTATCTAATGCTGTACGATGCACCAATAAGCCATGAGGTTTATTTATAGCTATTAATTGCGGGTCTTCGTATAAAATTTCTAATGTCATTTTATTACTTAATAGTCAATGGAGATGTATTAAAAAATATTGAAATGTCCCCTTTGGAGGCAATCCACGATATCTGTAATGATATGTAAAACAAGCCCAATACCTAACCATCTAGTTTTATTGGGTAAAATCATTATAAAATAAAAAATAAAAAATGGCCAAGTATGGAAAATATGAAATCCCACACTACATCTATTGGGGTCAAAAATAGGCGTAGCCCATAGATGATCTATATCTATCATCATGCCCAATAGCATTACGGCCCAAGCTTTTTTCCATGCTGGGTTAAAAAATATGTAGGCCACTAGAAGAGGCAGAAAAAGGTGCAACCCATAATGAACGATAAAATTGGCCATAATCACAAATTGTTAGCATTAAGACGCAGTGTCATCAATGCGACCAAAGCTGCTGTCTCTGTTCTTAACCTTGTCTGTCCTAGGGAAATAGTTTCATATCCCTTGTTTTGGGCCATATCAACTTCTTCTTGAGTAAAGTCTCCTTCCGGACCTATCAGTACAATAGTATCTTTGGCGGGTGAAGCTACTTCATTCAGGTATCTTTGTTTTTCATCACAAAACCCTATAAATTTGTGTTCATACTTATTAATATTGTATTCTAAGCAAGCCTTGAGAGAATCAAAATAGTGAAGCTGGGGTAGATGCGCTTTAAGAGATTGTTTCATGGCGGAGATGATGATTTTTTCTAGGCGCTCTAGTTTGACGGATTTTTTTTCAGACCGTTGAGTCATCACTATTTGAATTTCAGTTATACCTATCTCCGTCGCTTTTTCGAGAAACCATTCGATACGTGCCATATTTTTTAAAGGCGCAATCGCAATGCTCGTGTTGGGTTGTATTATCGGGTGTGATATAGTTTCTACTATTTGACAAGTTGTCGATTCTTTATGGAAACTATCTATTTTACAGAAAAATATATTGCCGCAGCCATCTGTGATATGGAGTATATCGCCGATGGATTTCCTGAGTACTTTTTTACAATGGGTATGCTCTTCATTGTATAAGGTGACATAGCCTTGATTTACATCTGTACTATAAAAAAAAAACATGTACTTTTAATTTTTCACAAAAGTATCTAATAAATTTATTTATTGTAGATAATTCTTTAAGGATAATTCAATTTATTGGTGATAAACCCATAAAATAAATGGTGTTACTCAACAGTTTTATTCCTATTCATCACAATAAATTCAAAATATTTTTTGCCAAAACTTATAAATTACTACCTTTGTACTCATCATTTGATTTAAACTTTATGATTGAGGTTATTCAATTTAATAATATATAAAATGAGGAGAATTATTTACTATTTTTCTGAATCATTGCGATGGGCATTATTCCTTTGTGTCATAACTATTCTAATGTCTTTTTCTTACAAACCTGATTGGGGTTTTTATAGCCACAGACTTATCAATCGAATGTCAGTATTTACACTACCTATAGAACTGATACCTTTCTATAAGAAACATATCGATTATATGACAGAGCACGCTGTAGATCCAGATAAACGCCGTTATGCTTCCAAGCATGAAGGGTCTAGGCACTATATAGATATCGACCATTGGGACAAATTACCTTTTCCTAATGTACCACGAGATTTTGAAGAAGCGCTGATGAAATATTCAAAAATTCGCTTTGTTTATGGAAAAGATTCTTTGTATTTTGAAAAAGAAATGACTAAAGACTCTTTTATTTTAAAAACAGATTACTTTGGTGGTATAAGACTAGCTGTAGATTACCCTACTATGGTGCGTTATTGGAAAAGAATGATTAAACCCTTGTATTATGATGACGAATGGAGGCTATCTGGATATGATTTGGACGAACTTTTTGGCACTTCATACTTCCAAAGAAACAAAATTGATGTCTTGATAGAAGATCATTTTTCAGATTATGGCATCATACCTTATCATTTGGAAGATATGCAAGCCCGACTCACTAGAGCCTTTGAAGCCAATAATACAGCACTTATACTGCGGATATCTGCGGAGTTTGGCCACTACATAGGAGATGCACACGTTCCATTACACACGACGGCCAACTATAATGGTCAGTTTACTAATCAACTCGGGATTCATGCATTTTGGGAATCTCGTATTCCAGAGTTGTTTGCCGAAAGTCAATGGGATTTTTTTGTAGGGAAAGCCGATTATATAGATAATAAAAGAGATTACTTTTGGAAGATGATAATTGACTCTCACAGTCTTTTGGACAGTGCTCTCAATGTCGAAAAGCGATTAAGTGTAACTTTCGATATAGATAAACAGTATTGCTATGACGAAAGATTGGGCAGAACTGTCAGGATTCAATGCCCAGAATATGCAGCGGCTTATAATGCTCAAATGAATAATATGGTGGAAATGAGGATGCGTGATGCTATTCACGCTGTGGGGTCTTGCATTTATACAGCTTGGGTGGATGCCGGCCAACCTGATTTGACGCCCACACCTGATGCCATTATTAAACCTGAACCTATCATTATAGATAAAACTGTCGCACCACGTCCTCATGAAGAGTTTGACTAACGTGTATCGGTGATGACTATAAAGTATAAAAATCTAAAATAACAAATTAATTCATGTTCAATATTTCAACTATACTTAAAGGAGGTGCAATGGGGATTGCAGAGGTGATTCCAGGTGTCTCAGGAGGTACTATTGCTTTCATAACTGGCATTTATGAACAATTGATCAATAGTATTAAAGCTTTTGATAAAGAATTGATATCACTTATTTGGTCTAAGCAGTGGCGTAGTGCTTGGGAAAAAATTAATGGATTATTTTTGTTTCAGCTTTTGATAGGTATGGTTTTCGGAATACTTGTCGGAATATTTGGAGTCACTTGGCTTATGGATAATTATCCTGAGCCTCTTTGGTCATTCTTTTTTGGTTTGATACTTATATCTGCCTATATTATCGGTAAACAGGTCAAAAAATGGAGCCTTAAATATATCGTCTTAATGGTTTTAGGTGTTATTGTTGCTTTATTGATAGTCTCAGCATCGCCATCAGAAGGAAGTACGCATCCCCTGTATCTTGTGATGTGTGGCGTTTTGGCTATATCTGCTTTAATGCTGCCCGGTATCTCTGGTAGCTTCGTTTTATTACTTCTTGGAGCCTATACATTAGTCATTCCAGCGTTAAAAGATCTTATTTCAAATCAGGATTGGGATAGTCTACTTATTGTGTCTTTTTTTGCAATAGGTTGTCTTATAGGTCTTTTTTCTTTTTCGCGAGTCTTGTCTTGGCTATTTAAAAAATATTCTGAACCTACCTTTGTAGTGTTGTCGGGCTTTCTTTTAGGTTCTTTATATAAAATATGGCCTTGGCGCAATGTCGAGACGATTATGGATAAAACCAATGGTCTTTTAATACCTATCCATGATCTCCAACAATTTATTTCTTTTGATATATCAAATATTAAGGTTATTGCTGAAAATCTTGTTTTACCCGCCAATTATTGGATGTCATCTCCCAAAACAGGTCTTTGTATTGTGGGGTTTATATTAGGTGTAGCTATAGTAGCACTATTGGATAAGTACGGAAAAACAAATTCAGAGTAACATATTCAGAAAAGGATTTTTGCAAGATGTTATACGCTCTTAATAGGGAATGCATTATAAAGTTCCTCTAGCGTCGTTGTTGTTTTTTTGACCACATTTGTCAGCGTAGAGATAGGGACTTCAGTTCCATTTTTTGTTCCGATTTCTTTGAAAATATATTGAATATTCTCTCTATAAAATTTTTCAATATCTTCCTTCCATTGTTCTTTTAAAGACTCCGGCTCCGCGCTATCTAAATAATCAGAATATTCTTTTAGCATTATGGAGCTAAATTTTTGTATTGATTTTAAAAGATTTCTGACGCTTTTATCCATACTTTTATCTAGATCTTCTATGTTAAAAGTGATATCTTTTATCGTTTTCGCGGCATAAATCATTGACCTTAATTTTTCCATCTGAATATTCAACTTTACAGCGTCTGCCTCTGTAAGTTCTGTTGAGGTTACTTTACTGTAAAATTCACTCAATTCATCTTCTCTGTTTTTTAATAATTCATATTCATAAAATGGATGTTTTTCTTTTTTTAGTACGTGACTCAATAAAGATGAGTTAACACTATCTGTGTTGGGATTTTCATCATGATATTTTAATGTGCTAAGAATGTACAGATATGTCTTTTCAAAAACTACATGCAATTCCTTAGAGATAACCTGTATCGCCACATCTGGCACCTGATGTGAGTCCTCTTGAATGTAGATAGATAGTTTGGAAGATACTGATTTTTGATAAGTTTGCTGAAGATGTTTAATGAGTTTATTGATAAACGGATATAATAGTAGAATCCCACCTAAATTAAACAAAGAATTGAATACCGCTAATTGCATGATTGCCTCATCAACTCCTAATCTATTTATGATGAATGATAATATGTGGGTAATAAAAATATATCCAACTATTCCTGTAACCATATTAAATATCACATTGCCCAAAGCCAACCTTTTTTTATCAGGGCTACCTTTTAAGGATGCTAAAAATAGGGTAGAGGTGGTACCCACATTGCTACCTATCACAACAGCTGAAGCATGATATATATCTATCAGTCCACCGTTTAATGCACTCAATACTATGACGACCATAGCTGAGCTAGATTGTATCAATGCTGTAATTATAATGCCAATGATGACGTATATCCACAGACCATAAGAACTAAATTTGCCAATATCTATGCTTGTAGTATAACTATCTATAGCATCTTTCATATAGTCTAAACCTAAAAACAACAAGCCAAAACCCATTAAAAAACTTCCAATGTTTTTCAGTACTGGACGTGTGTCTAACATCATATAGCTCAAAATACCTATAGCTAAAAATGGAAATGACAATTGAGCAATATTGACTTTAAATCCAAGTATAGCGACTATCCAAGCGGTGGCGGTTGTTCCTAAATTGACACCTAAGACTACGCCGAAAGCACTGTGAAAATTGAGCAGTCCTGCACTTAAAAAGGCCGCAACTAATAAGGTTACTAATGAGCTGCTCTGCAGTAAAGCTGTAAACGAAGCACCTGTAAGGATACCCTTCCAACTTCTATTTGTAAATTTTTTAAGTATATGCTTGAGTGAGTTGCCCGCCAATCCGCTGAGACCCTTTTCTAATTGGTACATCCCATACAAAAATATACCCAAACCCGCCAAAAGTAACCAAAAGTCAAAGTTTTCTTGGTTTTCCATTATCACTTATTTAGTATCGATATTGAACATTTATATTATAGAATGATTTATGTCATCTTAAAGTAATTGGATGCGTAAACTCATATTAGTAAATATTTTTTTAGGAAGTTTTGTTTTATGCTTTAGTCAAAACTTAAATTACCTAAAAGACACAATACAAATAAGCAAGACATCTTCTCAAGTGGTTTTTGATGGAATGAGTAATGAAAATGTCTGGCAGAATGCTTACCCAATGGAATTCACAACTTTCCGACCTGTATGGGGTGGCGTGCCTTCAGAAAAAACTGAAATGCTAGTCACGTTTGATGAAGATAATCTTTACATTGCTGGTCGTTGTTTCACTAGAGACAGCAATACGCTCGTCATTCGAAACTTAGTCCGCGATGGCTGGAGGGGTGATGATTGGATGACTTTTCACATTGATAATACCTTTGATAAACAAAATGCACTTGTGTTTTCTATCTATCCCATGGGTAGCAGATATGATGCTGCGGTGGCTAATGACGCTGTAGATCTGGGCACTTCATCTTTTAATCAGGACTTTAATATGTTTTGGGATGCGCGTTCTGTTGTCAATAACGAGGGTTGGTTTTTTGAAATAAAAATACCTCTTTACAATCTGAGACTACGCAAAAACGATAAAGGACAAGTCAATGTGGGTATAAGTGCAGCGCGCATTTTGCAAAATCCACAAGAAATGCACATATTCCCACCCATACCACAAAATATTCTAGATGGTATGAGTAAACCATCTGTCAAACAGCCTGCTATATTATTGGATTTGAATCCCCAAAAATTACTTTTAGTGACGCCCTATTTAGCATCTTCTACAAATCGGGCCCATCTCCAAAATTTAAGTGAAAATAAAATAGAATCGTCCAGAAATAATGTTTTCCAAGCAGGAATGGATCTAAAAATCGGAATCAACTCATATTTAACCTTGGATGCTTCGGTCAATCCTGATTTTGCTCAGGTAGAAGCCGATGACCAATTGCTTAATTTAACGAGATTTTCTCTTTTTTTTCCTGAAAAAAGACAATTTTTTCAAGAAGCGGCTGGACTTTTTGATTTTAATCTGGGTGGACAAACTCAGATGTTTTACAGTAGAAACATTGGTATCAATGATGGCCAATTGACATCAGTTTATGGTGGAGCACGTCTCACAGGCAAGCTCAATGCCAATACAGATATCGGTTTTTTGAGTATGCAAGCGGCCCCACTGAGAGACGTGTCAGATGTATTATTGAGGGGAAGTGAAAATTTTTCTACCCTTAGACTGCGTAAAAAAATCCTTAACAGACAGTCTTTTGTGGGAATGATGGCTACCCACCGCGCTGTCAAGGATGGATTTAATACAGCTTTAGGCTTAGATATGATGCTCAATCCTTCTAGCGATCATTACTTCATTGCGGCTTTAGGCACCACTTTAGATAATGCTGGATTAGTGGGTATCGAGACCTCAAGACTTAATCTAAGATACGAACTCCGCAAAACCGACGGCATTTTCGGTGAATGGGCCTATACTTATTCAGGAGAAAACTTTAATCCATTGTCAGGTTTTCTAGATCGGTCAGATTTTCACCAGATGCGCGGTACTATTAATTACGGTAAGTTTAGCAGTGATAAATCTCAAAGGTTTCAGTACCTAAGATATCGGATTTTAGATGCCAATGTCTTTAGAAGCGTCACACGAAATGACTTTGAAACTGTGGAACTAAGTTCAAGCTTATTAATGAGCAGATTTAGTGGTATCGAAACCACAGTTCAAACAACCTACAATTACGAATGGCTTTATGCACCTCTACATCTGAGTGAAAGGACTGTCGTACCTGTAGGCAGATATCACTTTGGTCAGTTGTCTTTTCAATATCTCGAACCACGTGCCAACAATTTCAGAAACTTTTTTACTTTCTCTGCCGGTACATTTTTTAATGGTCGAAGATATAATTTGTCTTATAACCCTATCCTTAACCTTGGCAAACATTGGGAAATTCAGGGCACTTATAGTATCAATCATTTGAGCTTTGGAGATGTGTTAGAGACTATTCACATAGGAAGGGTCAGGCTCAATTATGCACTCAATCTTCATCTCTCTGTCAATTATGTAGTCCAATACAATAGTATCAACCGCCAGATTTTTAATAATCTTAGATTAAGGTACAATTTTAATGATGGGCACGACTTATATCTCGTCTGGAATGAAAATTTCTTTACCGAGCGCCAGTCCCCATGGGGTGAATTGATACCCGTGTCAGGTATTCAAAACTTCATACTTAAGTATAATGTGACTTTTGATTCTTTATTGAAAAAGTCCTAGGTTTATTAAAATTCTACAAATAATCAAATCCATGATAAATACATTGTAATCAATGATTTGAAGTATTTAATGTCAGCCCATGAATGAATAGGTATTGAAATTTGAATCTAAATAGTAAAACATTTTCCTATTAAAACTTATTTTAATATCACTCAATTAGATTTTAAATTCTAAGAGGTAGCAATGAATATGTAAATCACATAATTTTTTCAAATTTTTTTAACAAACAATATAATTGATATGAAGAGATTTTTTTTTCACACCCAAAATCCCAATAAAAGAGACTTAAAAGAAGTAGCTGAAGAAATAAATAAAGGAGCTTTAGTAATTTTTCCGACTGACTCAGTATATGCTTTGGGGTGTCTCATGACCAACAAGCCTGGTATTGAACGTATTTGTAAAATTCTTGAAAAGAAAGAAAAGCAAGCCAAAATGTCGCTTTTGTGTCCCAATATTAGTGTTATCTCACAATATACTACCCAAATCGACAATAACGTGTTTAAAAACATGAAAAGGTATCTTCCTGGACCCTATACTTTTATTTTGAATTCTAATAACTACGTCCAGAAATTTTTTAAAAACAATAAAGAAGAAATAGGTGTCAGAATACCAGATAATGAAATCATCAATGGATTACATGAGTTTTTGGATGCGCCTTTGATCTCTACTTCACTCAATACGCGTGGCGGTGACACCTACTATTTTACTAATCCAGATGAAATAGAAGAAGTATTCAAACACCAAGTGGATATACTTATGGATGGGGGCGTAGGCAATAATGAAGAATCCACCATTTTAGATTGTACAGGATCTGATATAGAACTAATAAGGCAAGGTGCTGGAGATGTAGATTAATTTTGCATTTAAAAAATAAGTTTTAATATCATAAAAAAATGAGAATCTCTTTAGATTCTCATTTTTTTTTATGACTTATTAACGAAGCGAGAAACCTCATCTGATAGCTCTGTGACAAGCCTTACTAGAGCGCAGAGTATAAAAAAAGCTCTTCCAACTCTGCTATTTCTTAATCCGGTGGTTGAGCGCAACTTGTGAAGCCGAAACCACTTTTAGGCATCCCACCGCCTTTTTGGGACATTCTGCTAAGTTTGTAACAGTTTATCGAAGTTTATCTAGCTGAAAGATTGACTATAAGCACTACCAGAGGATTGATGTATAGCTTCGGAATAACTGCCTTCTTTTCATCTGGTAGTCAAGCTTACTTGCCTACCAGAATAAATGGAGATAGACCTAACCGACGTTTCAGGATTTTCTAATGACTTATTTGAGTTATAGACCCATTTGAGTAGAAAAATACTGTTGTCCTTATATTCTATAATAACAATATAGCTCTGAATTTTCGATATTAGTCTTTATTTTGGGCGTTTTTATAGATTTTATTTTCAAGGCTTACTTAATACGTGTAATATTGTCCCGTAATATCATAATAAATATGTCAAAAAATAATATTTTTCTTATCTTGACCCTATCGATACTGAATTTCAGTGTCAGAGCTCAGGAAATTCTAACCTTAGAGCAGTGCATCATGCGGGCTATTGATCAAAGTTTTTTAATAGAGCAAAACAAAGCCAATGTGGAAGTAGCTGCCATTGATCGGACACAAGCTATTCACTCTCGATATCCCAACTTGTCGGGCTCAACCAATGTCGGTTGGAATTTTGGACGGACTATTGATCCTACCACCAATACATTTAATACCGAAACATTTTTTAATAATGGATTTAACTTAAGCACAGGGGCTATACTTTACAATGCCAATCGCGTCAATAATAATATCAAATTGGCACAAACCAATCTAAAAGCTAGTCTTGAAGAGATGGAACAAGCCAAACGGGACATCGTGCTTCAGGTAGCCACGATTTATCTCAATTTACTCTTTGCTAAAGAAAATCGCGAAATAGCGGATGTTCAATTGAGACAATCTAGAGAACAATTAGAAATATTGGAAAAACAAATTCTAGTAGGCAATAGATCTGAAAACGATAGATACGAGATAGAAGCGCAGATAGCCACCAATAACCAACGCCTCATCCAAGCAGACAATAATGTGAAACTACAATTACTCAATCTCAAGCAGATATTGCGTATAGAAATCAATAGAAATATAGATATAGCAAGACCATTGTCCGATATAGCTACTTTGACTGATCCAGATATCATCACTTATGATGAGTTGTTTTTATCAGCTCTTCAGCGCGAACCCTCCGTTCAGGCGAGCCAACTCCGAATAAAAAGTGCGGAATTGAGTAAGAAAATAGCTGATTCCGAAGCACTGCCTAATCTTTCTACTTTTGGTGGTATGCGTACCAATTATTCCAATCGTGGTTTTAGAATAGGTGATCCTATGCTCACTTTTATTGACATACCTGCTGCATTTGGAGGTCAGACAGGGACCCTCACAATACCTCAACAAATACCCAATATAAAAGAATCTCCCTATTTTGAACAATTTAATGACAATATATCTTATTTTGTTGGGCTTAGCTTGAATATACCCATTTATAGCAACTATGCCATAAAAGGTGGACAGCAACGCGCCAAAATCAATATTCAAAGGTCTCAATTGGCTTATGACCAGTCTGTGGAAAATCTAAAAATAGCTGTCGGTCAAGCTCTCACAGATGCCAAAGTAGCCAAGTCCCAGTATGAAGCTAATCGGCAGACACTTCAGGCACAACAAACTTTGTATCAAAATACATTGCGCAGATACGAAATCGGTAATGTAGGTACGTTTGAATTAGCAAGAATAAAAGCCCAAGTAGAGGCGGCTGAACTCAATGAATTAATCGCAAAATACGACTATATTTTCAGGTCCAAAATAGTTGATTTCTATCTAGGTATCCCTGTAGAGTCAGGTTTTTAATTTTTTAACATATATATTAATATTATGAACACTATTTTAACCCAAGCGCTCCTGATTCTCTCAGCGTCCTCGTTGGGATACACCATCAGCTGGCCTATTGACAATTGGGTTAACATGAAACTAAAGGTCTCATTGACTTGATTAATAATTATGCAACACTTATACGATTTATAATATTTTCATTACACTAGTTTTTAACAATATGAACACACATACACCCAAGAAAAAAAATAATAAATGGCTTATTATATTAGCTATAGTTTTTGTAGCTCTAGCTGCCTTTGCCATCTATAAAGGTCAATCTAAGCCTAAAGGAACATTAGTAACTACTGAAATGGCTGCGGAACGCCTTGTCAGAGAGACAGTTTCTGGAAGTGGTAAGGTCTTTCCAGAGTCAGAAGTCAAGATATCCTCTGATGTATCTGGCGAAATAGTAGAACTTTATGTCCAAGAGGGTGACTCGGTGGTAGCGGGACAAATTTTAGCTAAAATAGACCCAGATACTTATGTGTCAGCAGTAGAAAGAGGCGAAGCGACTGTCAACTCTAGTCGGTCACAACTCTCTATTAATAAGGCACAAATAGAATCCAACCGCGCACAACGCGAACAAATAGTGGCACAACTAGAAAATGCCCGCATCATCCACAAGCGCAATGAAAGTCTCAAAAAAGATGGTGTCATTTCACAAGCAGAATGGGATCAAAGCTTGGCCACTCTTAGACAGTTGGAGGCCAATCTACGTGCTGCTGATGCCAATATCAAATCCGCTCAACAAAATGCAGAAGCTGCAGAGTACAGCATTAAAGGGGCTGCCGCAAGCCTAAAAGAACTCAAAACCAATCTGAGTAGAACGACAATAAAAGCACCAACAGGTGGAATCGTCTCCAGCCTATCTGTAGAAAAAGGAGAGCGTGTAGTAGGTACTATACAGATGACAGGTACAGAGATGATGCGTATTTCTAATCTCAATATCATGGAAGTGCAAGTAGATATCAGCGAAAATGATATCTTAAAAGTCAAAATAGGCAATGAAGCAGACATAGAAGTAGATGCCTATCCTGGTAAAAAATTCAGAGGTACGGTCACACATGTAGCCAATTCAGCAGCCAATATCACTACAGCTACTGGAGCTATTAATAAGGATCAAGTGACCAATTTTGTAGTGAAAGTAAGAGTAGATCCCACATCATATCCTCAAAGTCAACTCAAATATCCTCTCCGACCAGGTATGTCCGCTACTGTAGATATCTTCACTCAGGACCAAAAAGGCATCACTGTCCCCATACAAAGTGTGGCCGTAAGAGAAAGAAATAGTGATACTAAAAACAAAAACAGGGACACTTCTACAAGTAAAAATATTGAATTTGACGAGGTGGTATTCTTAATGCAAGCCGATACTGCCGCTATGGTCAAAGTAGAATCAAGCATCCAAGATGACGAATATATTATCATCAAATCCGGTATTAAAGTAGGAGACACTGTCATTACAGGACCTTACGATCAAGTCAGTAAAGAACTTTCCTCTGGAACTAAAGTCAGATTGAAAACAGAAAAAGAAGATAAAAAGAACCCATAATGCCTCAGCACCATGTGATTATTTTTGCTCGCAGACCAGAATTGGGTAAAGTCAAAACTAGATTAGCGGCCAATTTAGGAGATACAAAAGCTCTTGAGATTTATCATTTTCTATTGACAAAAACTAAGGAAAGTATGGCTCAATATGGTTCCATCAATCATGTTTTTTTGACAGAATATGCTACTGATTATACCTTTTGGAATGATGTCGCACATAAGGTTTATGCTCAGTCCGAGGGTGATTTGGGACATAAAATGTGGTCAGCATGGGCGACCGTGCATAAGGAATTTTGTCCTGAGTCTATAGTGATTATAGGAACGGATTGTCCGGATTTAGATCATAATATACTTTCAATCGCCTTTGAAAAGTTGAAAAATAATGATGTCGTAATTGGGCCTACCTATGATGGGGGCTACTACCTCATAGGTATGAAAGAACCTTATCCATGGCTTTTTGATAATATGCCATGGAGTACAGATA
>DAIPYV010000010.1:0-32164 GCA_036782555.1 Saprospiraceae bacterium | reverse complement strand
CAAAATAGCAATAGAGGGGATTTCAAATACTTAAATCCTATATTTGGAAATACTTTGACAACTTATTCCTTTAGGATAGAGAGTGGTAGAATTACTCAAGATTCGGTAATAAGTAGTGTACGGAATTATAATATAGCTGGAAGAAGAACCCACACAAAAATTTATTCAAGAGATACTTTAAGATCTGTTTATGAATTTATGTATGAGGATGATACTCTTTTGACTTACCGAAATAAATACGTATTTATAGGAGAGAAAAAATTAAAAACGGGATCAAGTTCATTTCACTATGACAAAAAAGGTCGACCCATCTCTCAAATAGATTTACCAGTGGATATTAAAAAATACTCTCCATTTTCTAACTCTACCCATTATGACAGAAAGGGAAGGAGAATATTAGGCCAATTTATGATAGGTGGTCATCCTTTTCTCGAAATTAAGTTAACTTATAAAGGGAATGATATATATTCTAAAGAAATCCACAGCAAAAAAGGCGAAATTTTATTTACAATAGAAAAATTAATTAAACGAGATAAAAAAGGTCGTACGCTGCAGGTTTTCAAAAAACAAGATGATGGCAGCTATAAATTAATCATGCAAAATGGTATCGATAAGGAAGGACAAATAGTTCAAATTGAATACTTTGGTGCTGAATTGTCACCCACTTATGGATTTGAAGAAAGAATTGATTTTGCCAGATTTAGTAAAAATGAATTTGGTTTTTCGGATATTTTAGGTATTAGTGGAAGAGTCTCACTAGAGCAAAACGATTACTTGAGGCAAGTATTTAAATATGATAGCGATTGCAAACTCATCGAAGCCCACCAATATTTGAACGAAAATCTTCAAGCACATGTTAAGTATGTTTACTCTAAACATTGATGGATATTATTTGATAAGAAAAATTATCATCGTAGGCTAAGAACAGTTTTTGGGTGGACTCTTAATGTGCCAAAGTGGGACGATGTGAAAATATTTTTATAAAAACAAAAATAGAATAAATCTAGAAACTTGAACGAAAAAAACATTTTTGTTGTTTAAAGTAATTACTTTAGATTTTTTAAGAAACAACACATGAGTTCAAAGATATTAAAAATAGTTATTTTACTTATTCTAGTTGGATATGTCATTAATTACTTTTATAGAAAACCTAAGTTTTCGGCGGGCGAAAAGGCACTTGACTTTAGTGCTGAATTGATTTCAGGAGAAAATTTTAGCCTTGAGAACTTAAGAGGAAGATATGTCCTTTTAGATTTTTGGGGTTCTTGGTGTGGTCCTTGCCGTCAAGAAAATCCACGCCTAGTG
This sequence comes from Saprospiraceae bacterium, assembly GCA_036782555.1. Taxonomy (GTDB): domain Bacteria; phylum Bacteroidota; class Bacteroidia; order Chitinophagales; family Saprospiraceae; genus OLB9. The sequence goes on along the minus strand of DAIPYV010000010.1, from coordinate 30,859 downwards.
GAATTGTACCACCAAACCAAAGGTAAAGTATATCAAGACGCTAAGGGTTTTGATATAGTAAGTATAGCGATTGAAACTAAAAAAGCCTCATGGCTTAAGGCGATCCAATCCGATGGTTTGGTATGGCCCTATCAAATAGGAGAGTTTGACAGGTTTTCAAGTCCCATTGCCTCATTATATGGTGTCCGAGAAATACCCACAAAATACTTATTGGATACATCTGGTGCCATCATACAAGTCAATCCAAAAATAGAAGAAGTAATGCAGTTCCTGCAAGATAAACAAAAATAAATTGACTTAATTTTACATTTTCACTACCTTCATTATAGAGTGATTTACATCCGTTTGAACTTGAATAAAATAAATTCCAGGGTTCAAGTTTTGTACATCGATAGTGGGGTTTAGTCTCTCTACATCATTATAAATAACTCTGCCATTAATGTCCAAAATTTTTAAAGATTTAATAGGATAAATAGACGTAACCTCAATATAATCAACAAAGGGATTAGGGTGTATTTGGATAGTGTTTTTTATTAGATTATTTTGAATGGCACTACTTGTATCTACATGAGCTACCACTGTTTCAAAATCACTTTCACAAAGCGTGATATCATAGTCCACGTCCCAATCATAAAAATAGTGATAATACAATGGACCAAAAGACGAGCCAATAATAGAAATATTACCACCAATAGAGTAAGGAAAGGATGTATTGTTAAATGTACGAACGAATCTAGGAGATCTGAAACCCAATGAGGACAAGTTGATATCTGTGTCTGTCAAAAGGGTATATCTTTGGTTTTCCTGTAATAAAACATTCACATTTAGAGTAGATATACCATTTTTGATATCAAATTCCTTAGAAAATATAATCTCTTTGTCATTATTGAATATTACAATCCTTCTTTTTCCTTCTGTGTCCGTATTGACCCTAAAAGAATTAAGCATACAAGGTTTGAATACATCAAAGATCATGTCTCCTGATATGTTGTTACTACCGTAAAGATTAGTGACTGGAAAAAGTTGTTCGCCTAGCCTACCATTTGATTTCTCGACAATTTCGTATACTTGGGCTTGATAGTGCGTGGTTTCTTCTAAAGGAGGCGTTTGAAATTCATTTCCTATCAAAAGTAGATTTTGGAGATTATCATCATACCAATATGTCAAAGGTTGATTGGATTTTAAAAGCGCGGATTCTCCTTTCATAACAGAGTCACCTACAAGTTCATACTGTAAAATATTTAAGAGGACATAGACACTATCCTGTCGTATTTCACCACAATAATCCTCTGCGGTAAGATAATACCATGCTGATTGGGTAGGATTAAGTAAGTTTTCTGTACTGCCATCTGACCAACTGTAACTTTTAGCTTGAGAGGCTTGAATGGTAAGATTTTTGCCATCGCAAAAAACAATTTTTGGTTCTGCTATTATCAATTTATCTCCAGAAAAACATCCAGAGACAATATTTATAGGTTTACTAACAGTCTTACATCCTAAAGTGTCATACATATAAACAAAATAATCACCTTCTTCAACTTCAATATTTTGTGAAGTTTGGCCATTACTCCATAAATAACCCGCATACCCATTCTCAGCTGATATTTCTGCGAGCTCATTACCTACTATGATGGGGGCGTTGTAAAAAGAGATTTGTTCTGTTAAACATAAGCCTTCCTGAGCTAAAAAAGTTGAGTTTATTGTAAGATTATCTTTAAAAACATCAACCACCCCTGAAGGCCATCTTATAATGAGGCTGTCTATAAATTCGTGCTTATTGAGGCCAAAGTGTTGCTGTAGCGAATTAAATATACCATAGCTTTCACCTCCTTTGACGTATCGAGTTTGTTGTCCCCAAGGACCGAAAAGTTCTACTTGAGCGCCTATTCCCATTCTATTAGACACTTTTCCTTCTAAATTCACTTTGAAGTAATTATTCCCATTAGCTTGTCCTAACCACAATTGGTCGTCTTCTACTCCTACATTGTTTATAGGAGCTCCCATCATGGCAAAAATGTCTAAATATCCATCATCATTGATGTCACCTACTACAAAGGATGTCGCTTTAGACGGGCCAAAATTGAGAGGATATTCAGTAAATGTTTTATTCCCATTATTGAGTAGAAGCAAGTCGCCCTCTACACTTGTTAAAAATATATCTAAAAATCCATCATTATCAAAATCTCTCATGACAGCTTGAAAACCAAAAGATGAAATTGGTTTTTGAGTCATTATTTCTGTAAAAAACGCACCATTATGATTTTCCATTAATTGATGTGGGCTATAATGATTGACTATAAGTACATCTTGGTCACCATCATTATCTATATCTCCAAAAGCATTGACCCAAGATTGCGCTCCAGAATTAAGTCCAAGTTCTTTAGCTTTTTCTGTAAAGGTACCATCACCATTGTTAATATACACTCTATTGATGCGTCTTGGGTCTGTCTCTTCACTTGCAAAAGCGCTGCACTTGGCTATGCAGAGATCTGGTAGTAAGTCCCCATTAACATCGACCCACTCACTGCCATAATTTCCTGAACCATTAGTGGGGTCGTTTTCTAGAAAATCGATTATATCTTGCCTTATGAGTTGTCCTTGACCATCGTTAATCATAATAACATTGGGTCCATCATCATCACAGACATAGTAATCTAAAAAACCGTCGTTATTTACATCTACAGTATTCGAGGCTTGAGCGTATATATCTAAAATACTTCTTTGTGATGAGAGCCTACTGTCACTAGTTTTTATACGTTTAAGGCCATTGCGATTGCCTATTATTAAAAAATCTATTTTTCCAGAATTATCAAAATCCCCAGCAGTAAGCGACCACTCTTTTACACCTGAGGTTTGTTCAGAATCAATAAGACTCAGGCCAAAATTTTTGCCACTGCTTTGTACCCACCTAGCGATATTGCCTCTGTCTAAAATTAGTAAATCATCCACCAAATCTCCATTGATATCCATCATGGCACCACTATTGGTAGATCGGGTAGGAAGGTGAGATAGTAATGAAGGCGTCGCATTATACCATGAAGGTTGGCAGTATAAATAACCAGTAAAGGCCATAAATAGGAAAATAACTGAATATAAGTTTTTCATAAATTAATCAATTATATATATAAATATTAGATATAAATAAAAGTTGAGAGAAGTTAGTAATTTTTATGCTAAGTGTGCATTTTTTCCTTTGAATAATAAATAACTGTGATACAAGAATAAAATAAATCCCAATAGACTTTTTAGAATTGCATCATGTAAAATTCAATTACTTTTGATAAGTTCGTTAAAGTAAGTAGGAAAAATGTAGGCAGAACGTTGATGCTAAAAAGGCCAACCTTATGAAAGGTCAAATAAATCCCTTTATAGAAATATAATTTGATATAATGCCAAAGACATAGAAAATAAAAAAACAAATCGTATTAGTACAATACATTCGTTATTAACTGATTATTGAATATTAAAGGTAAATTTTTAATTTTCATAGATAAAAGTTGTATTTTTATTCAAAAAAAAATTAATATATTTAGGGCTTTAAAAAAAAATATTTACTTTTGTATTAATTTTAAATAAGTTATTATGAAAAGCAGTTTTTTATCGATTACAATCATTTGTTTTTTAGGGTTTAACTTACTATTTGGAAGCAATCCTCCAAGTAATATAGATAAAATCAATTCAATAAAAGATGAAATATCTAATGAATTGAGTGAATTAGATGATCTAGACTCGTTTATTGGCTCTGACTACGACTTTGATAAATTGGAGGCTGAACATCCAGAAATGTTAAAAACTGTGGGTTTAAAAAGTAAATCAGGATTTGAAAGTTTAATGAATGCGGATAAACCTCCTTTAGGAATTCCAGGTTTTTTATGGGGGTTTTGCTTTGGAGCCATAGGTATGTTAGTTGTATATTTAGTGATGGATGAAAGCCCAGATCGTAAAAAAGAAGTTATGAATGCGCTATATGGGTGTATCATAGGCTATGCGATTGGAATTTTGATCTATATACTTGCCATTGCTGCTTCTGTGGGTAACTTAGAGCCAACAATAATTGATTCTTTCAATATAGCTTAAATTGTTAAAAGTATTTATTATTGTAAAATTATTTGTTGCAACTTTAATTAGTTTAACTGGTCAATCTTTTGTTAATTTTGAGTCAGATTTTACAATAAAAGAAAAACATAAACAAGCGGGTATTACTTCTTTAGTTAGAGGAAGTATGTCAATAGATTATTTAGCCAACTTGTCGGAATTTAAAATTTATTTTCCTGAAAGAGAAAGATGGGTATTAAAAGATTCAATTTTGACCCAGTACAAGGATGACAGTTTATTAACATCTACTGTGGTAGGTAGTTTTTTAGAAAATTCGTTTATAAGTGACATTATTTCTAGTTCAAAAAATGACTATGGTTTAGAAGATTTGGGTTTTGTCCGAAAAAAGATAATTGACAATAATGAAAGTGAAATTGAAGTTTTTTGGGATGTTCCCCACATGATGAAAGACATTTTATCAGGAGCCTCTACTTTTTTAAAAGAGAATTTATTAACTCGAGTAGTTTTTTATGATATTAATAATACAATAATAATCAGTACTTTTTTTGAAGATTATATCTTTTTAAAAGGGAAACCAATATCAAGTAAAATTAGCTCAAAAATTGTAGGTGAAAACGAAATAATATTTAGATCAATTGAGTTCGATAATATTAAGTCTACATTATAAATGAAAAATATATTATTTGTAACTATAATATTAATATCAATATCAATGCAAGTTTTCTCTCAGTCAATAGAAGACTTAAATTTTTTCAAAAACCATTTGGTTGATGATAATTTCAAAACAAAAAAAGAGTTTAGATCAGATCTTAAAATAAACTATTCTGGATATCTACCTTTTCTTTTTTCATTCTATAAAAACTATTTGTCGTCACAGGATTTCAGTAGTTGTGTGTATCATCCTTCTTGTTCGGCTTATGCGGTAGATGCTATATCAAAAAAAGGGCTATTTCATGGAGGTTTGATGACCTTTGATAGACTGACAAGATGTAATCCTTCAGCGGTTAAATCCTTTGATTTAGACTTTAGATTGAAACGCTTAAAGGATGAAGTAGAATGAGATTTAACTTAGTTTTACTTTTTTTTAATTTTATGATTATTGGAGCAATAGCTCAAGACGAATTTATTCAAGATGAAAAAAAAATTCTTGATTTTGCCCGACATTTATATATCAACAATCTATACGAATTGTCAGCACAAGAATACGAAAGACTTATTTTTTTAAATCCCGATAACAGCAAATATCATAGGGAACTATTATTGTCATACAGAAAGGGTCGAAATACAGAAATGCTTATAAAGAGGTCTCAATATCTTTACCAAAAAAATCCTGCCATTAGATTAGAATATGTTTTAGGTTTAATATCCATAGATAATTTTACAAATGCCAATTCATTACTTGAAGGCTATAACTACCTACAGAATGACAGCTTAAATATTGTAGCTATGGATATAGAAAACTGTATTTCACTTTTGCAGGATAGGAGGCTTAAATACGTTAATACACCAAATCTGGTACTTCAAAATTTATCTATTATGTATTCTCAAGCCAAAACTAGATCACCTTTAACAGCGGGGATACTATCGAGTATATTGCCAGGAAGTGGGAGGATTTATACAAAAGATTATACCAATGCATTGATGTCATTGCTATTTATAGGAGGTTCTGCATGGCAATCCTATCGGCGCTTTGAAAAAAATGGTATATCTTCTGCTTCAGGTTGGCTATATGGAGGAATATCACTTGGGTTTTATTTGGGAAATATCTATGGCTCTGTAAAAAGTGCAAAGAGATACAATAAAAAATTAATAAATAATGTCGATGTCTCTACGAAAAATTATATTACTAATATTACTTTTTAGTGTCACCTTTTCAAAGGGATTCGGTCAAAACAAATTGGAGGTTTTTGCTGATTCTTTAGCAAAGGCAGGTCAAAATAAAGCTGCGTTAAAGGAATATTTAAGATGTATTTATTTTGATGATGGATCTCTAAGTCAAGATATTTATATAAAAACGGCCCATTTGTTTTTTATAATGGAAGATGTATCCAAATGTCTTGAATATTTAGATATACACTTTTATAAAAACTTTGATAATAAAACAGAAAAAAACAATGTCTTTATCCAAAAGGCTCAAATATTTATTAAAGAGGATAAAATTAATGATGCATTATCCCACATATATCAAATACAACCAACTAACCTAATAGAATCAGATAATAAGTTTTTTTATTTACTAGTGGCTAATTTGATGTTGAAAAACGAAACTGAAAGTATTAAAGCGTTAGAAAAGCTTTCATATATAGAGGATAGTGATGTTGCTTTTTTGAAAAATGATATTCAAAGCATTGTTAAACTATCTAAAAAGAAAAGCAATAAAGCTATTTTTCAAAGTTCTTTAATACCCGGTCTTGGACAAGCTGTTCATGGTGATGTGAAAGATGGTTTAAAATCTTTTTTTTTAGTAACCACATTAGGGGTTCTTTTTGTAAATGTTTCTTTGACATATACATTTAGCGATGCTTTACTTAGTGTAGGCCCATGGCTAACAAGATATTATTTTGGGGGTATCGTAAATGCTTCTCAACAGGCTAAACAAAAAAACAAGTTAGATTATAATGATCGATTATTTGAGCTGGTAGCCAAAATTTATTCTTTAAAGTCTGAGCACAATCGATAAAATTAAAATTTACATATCTTTCTTTAATATAAATAAACAAAATGAAGGCTAGTGCTATTATTATAATTCAACTTCCCTTACCATAATTCTAAAAATGAATTTAAAAATAGACGAAAAAGTATTAATAAAAGCTTTCGAACTCATGTGTACAGCCAAGGCTATCACGGATATTTATGATAAAAACTTTAAAGTTGTGTCTAAATATGTTCATGCTACATCTCGTGGACATGAAGCCATACAGATAGCGTTAGGCATGCTTTTGACACCTAATGATATTGTGTCACCTTATTATAGAGATGATTCTATTTTATTATCTATAGGAATGCAGCCTTATGATTTGATGTTGCAAGTCTTGGCCAAAAAAGATGATCCTTTTTCTGGTGGCCGGACCTACTACTCACACCCAAGTTTGAATGATGCAGACAAGCCTAAAATACCTCACCAATCATCAGCAACCGGCATGCAAGCTATACCAGCTACAGGTGTAGCTATGGGTATCCAATATAAAGAAAAGTTAGGAATTAACACTTCTGAAAAGGCTATTGCTGTGTGTTCTTTGGGAGATGCCTCCGTAACAGAAGGTGAAGTAGCTGAAGCCTTTCAAATGGCTGCACTCAAACAATTGCCCATTCTGTATTTAGTTCAAGACAACGGTTGGGATATTTCTGCTACAGCGGATGAGGTGCGTGCCATGAATGCAGCTGAATATGCTTTAGGCTTCCCTGGATTAGAAGCAGTATCGATAGATGGCAGTGATTTTGTGACATGCTATATTGTACTCAGTGACATCATAGATAAAATAAGAAATGAAAGAAGACCTTTTCTCTTACATGCCAAAGTACCATTACTTAATCACCATACTTCAGGGGTGCGCATGGAATGGTATAGGCATGATATAGATGACCACAAAGAAGAGGATCCTTATTACAAATTGCGGCAATACTTATTAGAAAATGGTTTTAATGAAAGTGAACTTTTAGAAATAGAAAGGGCAGCTCAAAAATTAGTTTTGATTGATCTTGAAAGAGCTATATCCGCACCTAATCCTGAACCTCAAGATCTTTTTACTCATGATTTTGCCCCTACACCCATAACTGAGGAGACAGGCGAAAGAGTACCCATCGGAGGAGAAGAAAAGGTAATGGTGGATGCAGCACTCATTGGAGTAAAAGAAATCATGGAAGACCATATAGAATGTCTCTTTTATGGTCAAGATGTGGGCAGAAGACTAGGTGGGGTATTTCGTGAAGCGGCTACTTTGGCTGAGAAGTTTGGTGATGACCGTGTGTTTAATACAGCCATACAAGAAGCTTTTATTGTGGGTAGTACAGTGGGTATGTCAGCCGTAGGTCTTAAGCCGATTGTAGAAGTTCAGTTTGCGGATTATATTTGGCCTGGGTTAAATCAGTTATTTTCGGAGGTAAGTAGAAGCTGTTACCTATCGAATGGGAAATGGCCTGTGAGTATGATACTGCGTGTACCGATAGGTGCTTATGGTAGTGGAGGACCCTTTCACAGCTCGAGTGTAGAGTCTGTTTTGACCAATATAAGAGGTATAAAAATAGTTTATCCTAGTAATGGGGCAGACCTCAAAGGATTGTTAAAAGCAGCATATTATGACCCGAATCCTGTGGTCATCTTAGAGCACAAAGGTCTTTATTGGAGTAAAGTGCCTGGTACTGAAAAAGCTAAGTGCATAGTACCAGCAAAAGACTATATCCTGCCTTTAGGTAAAGGTCTTATGGTACAGGAGGCTGAGGTGGAGGACGACGAAAATAAAGTTTTAATAGTCACTTATGGAATGGGTGTTCACTGGGCACTTAATGTGGATCGACATATACGGCCTCATGTAGGAATATTAGACCTAAGAACCTTGTACCCGTTGGATGAAGAGTTGATTATGAAAAAAGCTAAGGAATATCACCGCATTTTAGTTTTGACTGAAGAACCCGTAAATAATACTTTTGCTCAAAGCATAGCCGCAAGAATCCAAGAAGAATGTTTTACCTCTCTCGATGCTCCAGTTATGACTGTGGGATCGGAAAATATGCCAGCTATACCACTTAATGAAGTATTAGAAAAAAGAATGTTGCCTAATGCAGAAAAAGTGAGCAAAAAGCTAGAAACATTATTAAATTGGTAGCCCGTACATAATATGCAAAACCTCTTACACCACCTCAACGAATATTGTGAACACCATTCTTCGAAGTACGATGACAATCTGCTAAAAGAGGTCGAACGAGCTACGTATTTGCGTACATTAGCACCGAGAATGCTTTCTGGAGCGCTTCAAGGTAGTTTTTTGTCTATGATAAGTCATCTTTTATCTCCTCAACGTATACTGGAAATAGGTACATTTACTGGATATTCAGCTATATGTTTGGCTCAGGGGTTAAAGCCTGATGGCCTTTTGGTAACAATTGAATATGACGAGGAAAATGCCTTGATAGCAAATGAGTTTTTGTCTCGGCCGCCCTACAACAACAAGGTGAAACTAATAGTAGGAGATGCTAAACAAATCATTCCTACATTAGACGACGTCTTTGACATTGTGTTTATAGATGCAGATAAGGAAGCTTATGGCATGTATTTAGACCTTATAATGTCCAAGACACGCTCTGGCTCACTTGTACTGGTAGATAATGTACTTTGGAGCGGTAAAGTGGTGGAGATAAAAAAAGATAAAAAAACCGAGGCTCTAGATAAGTTTAATAAATTAGTTTCAGATAGTAAAGATTGGGAAGTTGTGATATTGCCAATAAGAGACGGTATATCAATGTTAAGAAGGATATAAACAAAATTATAGTTTTATGAATCATCAAAGAAATATTTATGGATTTATTGGTCTAAGTATAATAATTTCATTTTTGCTATTTACAAGATGTAAAAACAAGCCTAGTAATAAAGTAGACACAAGTGTTTTTATAGAAGTAATAGATCCTGAATTGGGTCAATATATAGATACGACAAAGACATTAGAAACGATAGCTGAGGGATTTTTGTGGTCAGAAGGACCAGTCTGGATACCCAGAGCAAAGAAATTGTTATTCACAGATGTCCCTAAGAATGCAATATACGAATGGTCAGAAAAGGACGGATTAAAGATATGGTTAGAGCCATCAGGTTATACACAAATCTATAGCGATGGAGGCCAAGAAGGTGCTAATGGGTTGGCATTGAATGGTGACGGTCACCTCATCTTATGTCAACATGGTGACAGACGATTAGTGAAGTACAAAGGTTCTTGGGAAAACCCTCAACCTAATTTTCAAGTATTAGCGGACAGTTTTAATAATCAACGATTCAATAGCCCCAATGATTTATTTATAGATAAGAATGGGCATATCTTTTTTACAGATCCTCCGTATGGGTTACCAAATCAAGATGAGGACACGGCCAAAGAACTGGGTTATAATGGTGTTTATGTATTCAAAAATGATGGCTCAATTACACTGATAGATTCTACAATGACAAGACCTAATGGTATAGCGATGACTTCTGATAACAAAACCCTATATGTGGCCAATTCAGATAAAACCAAAGCCTTATGGATGGAATACCGCCTTGATGACGATCTTCAGGTCATTTCAAAATCTATATTTGCTGATAAAACCTCACTTTTGGAAAAATTAGTAGGTTTGCCCGATGGGTTAAAAATACAAGATACAGGAATGATATTTGCCACAGGACCAGGAGGTGTACTCATTTTTCATCCAGATGGAAGACACCTAGGGACTATCCACACTGGAAAAGCCACCGCTAATTGTGCTTTTGATGACAATTTTGAATATCTCTATATGACAGCGCATGATGTTTTGATGCGCTTGAAACTGAAATAAGATTTTGTAGATTTTACCCTTTTAAATCTAAGCCTAAATTGTTTTAAAATCTTGGTAAATTGAAATGCACTTTACTTTGTAAATTACTACCTAGAATTTGCTAGATTCTACCTTTTGGTCCGGATAAAAAGATTAATGACAAGTTGATACAGGTATCAGAAAAATTATCTAATTATTTGATACAAAATTCAAATTTACTTTGCTTATTCAAAGTTTTACCCATAATCGGGTATTTTTTTTGAAAAAACACCCGAAATCATATTATAATTATACACTATACATATACGTATTGTATGAAACTATTTAGATGTTTTGTAATAAAAAATCAGAATAGATAATCACATAATTATAATTCCTGATGGGATTTAATTTAAATTTTTGGCATATTTATTGAACTAACTTAAATGGATTATTTAAATTTAGAAACTTCGACCAAGAATTTCTTGTTGGGAGTACTCGGAGTGTTTTTACAATTATTTAACTTTCAAAACATAAAATAAAATGGCATTAAGAGCTGTATTAGCTGACCATCAAAAGATGTTTACTGAAGGTGTAAAAGCCCTGCTCAAAGAAATGAAATGCACCACTATAAAGATAGTGGGTACCGTACATTCCCAAGAGGAATTATTTGATATGACACAATACCCCATCGACATTCTTATTGTCGAACTTACTTTAAGTGGTACTCTAGATACTTCTCTTCTGTCTGAACTCAAGGAGAAGCATCCTGAAATGAAAGTTATCATCTTAAGTAGTTATGGAGAACCCCACATAGTGCGAGAGGCATTTATCAAGGGAGCTGATGGATACGTTTCCAAGTCTAATAATATTCTTGAGCTAGTGCAATGTATTGACTTTGTGGCTGAAGGTAAAACTTACATCGGTGATGGTCTTAGGTTAAGTCCTACATATGACAAGACAAAAAAATCATCACTATCAGTAAAGAAGACATCTGTAGAAGACAGATACTTACTCAAACAAAAATTGACCAAAAGGGAAAAAGAAATTTTATCTCACATAGTCCAATTTAAAGATAATAAGACAATAGCTAAAGAGCTATATATCAGCGACCAAACAGTCTCAGTACACCGAAAGCGGATAATGAAAAAGTTTGGCGTCAACAGCACTGTGAATCTCATCAAATTTTCGATGGATCACCAATTGGTATAGTTTTTGCTATATACAAAAAATAAATAATCCAGACTGGGTATCCCCTTACCCTAAAAACAGTAACAACAGTATTTCCCAATATAGATCTGAGGTAAATTAGGAATCATTTTTTATTTATAATTAAATCTAAATTATCTCATGAAAACAGAGAATTTGACACTTACAAAACGCATAGTTTTTGGTAGGTTTATCAAAATGAGTATGCTGTCAGCTTTGCTGATGCTATGGTACTCTGGACTACAAGCCCAATCATGTCCTTTGGCATGTAACAACTTGGTTCAGGTATCCATGAATGAGACCTGTGTGGTCGAAATAACCCCCGATATGATGTTAGAAGGTCAAGGAATAACTTCTGGTTGTAATTACACCGTACAAGTATTGGGTACTAATGGGCAACCTATTGCCACAAGTCCTAACATCACCTCGGCTAATATTGGTCAAACCTTAACAGTAAGGGTATGGTTAGGAAATAACTCTTGTTGGGGTTCTATCAGAATCGAAGACAAATTAGCTCCAACTATAGACTGTCCAGACCCAATTACTGTAGGATGCTGGGAGAATCCAACGGTGACATTACCTACTGCAACAGATAATTGTGGTGGCAATCCGGTTGTAAGAGTATTGTCAGATGTTACTACAGACGAAGGCTGTGGTGACTTCAGAGCTCGCAGAGTAATAAGATACCAAGCACAAGACGCTAGTGGGAATCTTTCAGTTATTTGTGAAAGAGTCATCATGTACGAAGCGGCTGATTTTCCGGAGGAAATAGGCTTTCCAAAAAATTATGATGGCGCTGTCGGACAAAGACCCGCGTTAGACTGTGATGGTAGTTGGGCTTGGAATCCTAATAAAACTAATCCTACTGTGCCTTTTCCAACTATTAATTGGGATATAAACGGAAATGGTTATCCAGATCCTACTGAGACTGGTGCACCATTTGTAAGGGATAACAACAATATTACAGGGTATATAAATGGATTTATTGTTACTACCAATACTCCCGCTGGATGTATTGCAAATACGCTTGTTAATCCAACTCAACAATCACAATTTGCTATGTTAGGATGTGGATTGGCTCCTTTTAGAGTTGACACTTTCTACAGACCTATTATTGGAGGTAATAATATTTGTAAAATAAATACTACATTTTCAGATACTCGTATTGACATTTGTCCTAAGAGTTTCAAAGTATTAAGAGCTTGGACTGTATTAGACTGGTGTAGTGGAGCAATTATCACTAGACACCAAGTCATTAAAGTTGTAGACGAAAAAGATCCAGTTGTTACTTGTCCTCAAGATATTACTGGATCACCTTTGGCGTCAGTATATAATGACCCAACAGGCCAAGGAATCGCTGGCTTAATAACAACTGATCCTTACACATGTTCAGCGTCTTGGACAGTAAGACCGCCAATAACTATTAATGACTGTAATGAGACGACATGGACCGTTTTATTCAAGAAAGAGGCCACTGTAGGTGTAGTACCTGGTGATGATGTTCCTTGGGTAAGTGTGGACGGTGACACTAGAGTGACAGGTACATTCCCTAATTTTAGGATTATGAACCTTCCAGCTGGAAGAACATGGATAAGATATGTTGTAACTGATGCTTGTGGAAATACAGGATTCTGTAATACTGAGGTTGATGTTATAGATAGAACACCGCCTATACCAGTTTGTGATGAATTCACTAGAGTAACTTTATCTACTAATGGTAAAGCAATTGTTTTTGCAGAAACGTTTGATGACGGATCACATGATAACTGTACAGCTGTGACTTTTGAAGTAAGAAGAATGACGCCTGGTTGTGGTCAGAGTACTACTGTTTGGGCACCATTTGTAGAATTATGTTGTGATGATGTTTCTAGAGATGTCATGGTTGAATTAAGAGTTACTGACGCTTTTGGCAATAGTAATGTATGTATGGTTACTGTCCGAACTGATGACAAAGTACCACCAGTCATTACTTGTCCTGTAAATGTCACAATCAATTGTGGTGCAGATACATCTGCTGTAGCATTAGGAAGACCAGTCTTTTCAGCGACTCCTATCAGTACACCATATTTTTCAGACAATTGTCCAAACCCAAGATTAACTTGGAGAAATAGCGGTACAATAAGTGACTGTGGACAAGGTATAATTACGAGAACATTTACAGTTACTGACAATGGAGGTAGAACAGCTACTTGCACACAGACAATAACAGTAAGAAATAACACGCCTTATACAGGACCTACAAGATGGCCAGATTCGCCAGTTACAGTAACAGGATGCATGAATGCAGATACTGAGCCAGCTAAAACAGGTATGCCTACTTTAGGTGCGGGAGCTTGTAGCCAAGTTGCCTTTACTTTTGAGGACCAAGTGTTTCCTTTTGTTGACAACGTATGTTTCAAAATATTAAGAAGATGGACAGTGATAGACTGGTGTAAGTTTGCACCTAATACAAATCCAAATGGTGGTGTTTATCCAGCTGCACCAGTTGAAGGTGTAAATATGTGGACATTTGTTCAGACTATTAAAGTTGATGACAAAGATGCTCCAGTAATTACAACCACATCTAAAGCTGATACTGATGCGTTTGGTGAGAATTGTAATGGTTTTGTTGAATTGACTAATTCAGCTACAGATTGTACCCCAGCCAACCAATTGAAATGGAGTTATACAATAGATCCTTTTAATGATGGTATAGGACCATTCATCACAGGAAATACTAACTCAGCTTCTGGTACTTACCCTGTAGGTACACATAGAATAACTTGGGTAGTGGAAGATAATTGTGGCAATGAATCCACTGTGAATTATACTTTCAGAGTATTGGACAAAAAGAAACCAACACCTTACTGTATATCACAACTGACGACTGTAGTGATGCCTTCATCAGGAATGGTAGAAATTTGGGCAAATGATTTTGACCACGGTTCTACAGATAATTGCCCTGTAACGACAGGTTGTGTATTGAGGTTTACTTTCAATGGATTCAGACCGCCAAATTCTAATTCTGAAGTATTATTTGACATAAACGGAATAGTGAGAGGAGCATGGCCGACGACAAATGCCAATCTTCTAGCAAGATATGAAAATGGTGAGTTACAAAGATGGTTACCAAGTATGTGTTCATCAGCTAAAGTATACACTTGCTTTGATGTTGGTCCAGTTACTGAAAACATGACAGTTTGGGATGCTTCAGGAAATTCAGATTTCTGTACAGTAACTCTTAATGTTCAAGCTAATGATGCTTGTGGTGGTTCAAGAATCGCTGGTGAAGTAGGAACGATTACAAATGAAATGGTGGAAAATGTAACGGTAATTCTTGAAAATATGGTAAGTAGTGAGTCTCGTGCAACTATAACTGGTAAAGATGGTCAATTTGACTTCTACAATGTTGCTAACGATATTGATTACATGATTAAGCCAGAAAAGGATGATGACCACTTAAACGGTGTGTCTACATTAGACTTGGTAATGATCCAAAGACACATCTTAGGCATACAGAACCTTTCAAACCCTTACAGTCATGTAGCTGCTGATATCAATAAGGACAATAGAATTACAGCTGCGGATTTAGTTGAATTAAGAAAACTTATCTTAGGCATTTATGCTAAGTATCCTGACAACACATCTTGGAGATTCTTTGACAAGTCAGTTCAAGTCAATGATGTAAATAGAGTATGGACTGTAGGAGAATTGATTTATGTGGACGATATGACTAGTGGTGCACTGTCAAATAATTTTGTAGCGGTGAAAATTGGAGATGTCAACGCATCAGCCATAGTCAATGCTAATAGTGCAAGTACTGAATCCAGAACGTCTAAGATGTTATCTTTGAATGTAGATGAAAAATCATACTTTGCTGGAGAAACAGTTAAAATTGATGTGACATCTGAAAACTTCAGAAATATAGCTGGCGCTCAATGGACCTTCAATTTCGATGCCAATTCATTAAAATTCAATAGTATAAAAGAAGGTGCCTTAAACATTTCAATGGATAATGTGAATTCTAACTTATCTAATGACGGAAAATTGGCATTCAGTTGGAATGAATTTAATGGAGTAGATGTAAAATCTAATGAAGTTTTATTTTCCATCGAATTTGAGGCAATTACGAATAATACAATATCAAACACACTTATACTTACATCAGATATCACTAAAGCCGAAGCTTACACACAAGACTTGAGTGTTATCAATTTAGGATTAACATACAGAACTAGTTCAGATATGGAGTTTTCTTTAGAGCAAAACAATCCAAATCCATTCTCAGCTAATACGACGATAGCTTTTACTCTTCCTAAAGCGGGAGATATCTCAATGACTATTTTTGATGTGACAGGAAAAGTTATAAAAACTGTATCTGGTTCATATCCAAAAGGTAAGAATGAAATTTCTCTTTCATCAGAAGATTTCAATGCTCATGGAGTATTGTTCTACGAATTGGAAGCTTTTGGAAATAAAGCCATCAAAAAAATGATATTCCTAAATAAATAGATTTAATTTATAAATTTAAAAATAATTCGAAAAGCCCGACCAATTTATTTTTGGTTGGGCTTTTTCAATTGACTAAAGAAGGAAATAAATATTATAAGGAAAAGGTAGTTATTGGCTTTTCAATATACAGAGTGGATTAAGACAGTTCAATTTTTTAATATTTGAAAAAAGATCTTATTTTATTGGGTGATTTCATAAATACTTCTATTTTTACACCACCAAAAGATATTCAAATATGGGTTTTCAAATAAAGGAACAAAATGACAAATATGATGTAGTCATCGTAGGATCTGGAGCTGGTGGTGGCATGGCTGCTAAAATTTTAGCTGAGGGTGGACTTTCTGTGGCTGTTCTTGAAGCTGGAGGCGACTTTGATCCAGCCAAGGAGGAATATCGCACCCAATTGCGATGGCCTTGGGAATCACCTAGACGGGGCGCCAACACTCAACGTGCTTTTGGTGATTTTGATGCCGCGTGGGGAGGTTGGGAGATAGACGGTGAGCCATATACACGCAAAGATGGTACTCAATTTGATTGGTTTAGATCGAGAATGTTAGGTGGTCGCACCAATCACTGGGGACGCATATCTTTAAGGTTTGGACCATTAGATTTTAAGAGAAAAGACCAAGACGGATTAGGAGATAATTGGCCTATTGGTTATGATGATGTCAAGCCCTATTATGACAAAGTTGACAAACTCATCGGGATATTTGGTAGCAAGGAAGGTATTTATAATGAGCCCGATGGTTTTTTCTTACCTCCACCTAAACCCCGACTACATGAGCTTTTTGTTAAAAATGGGGCATCAAAAATCAATATTCCAGTCTTACCTTCTCGACTTTCTATATTAACTCGTAAAATCAATAATGAGAGAGGCGTGTGTTTCTTTTGCGCTCAATGCAATAGAGCCTGCCAGGTATATGCAGATTTTTCTTCTGGCACATGTTTAGTAAAACCAGCTATGAAAAACGGACAGGTAGATCTCTATACCCATGCCATGGTGCGAGAAGTTTTGACCAATGATAATGGCAAAGCTACGGGCGTTTTGTATATTGATAAAAAAGATATGCAAGAATATAGAGTACAAGCTAGAGTAGTAGTATTAGCTGCATCAGCCTGTGAGACGGCGAGAATTATGCTCAATTCAAAATCTAAGGTACATCCAAATGGAATATCTAATTCCAGTGGTGTGATAGGTCACTATCTTCACGATTCCACCGGTACTGATCGGATGGCATTTATGCCTCAGTTGGTGGATCGGCCTAGATACAATGAAGATGGTGTGGGTGGACTTCATGTTTATACGCCTTGGTGGCTGGACAATAAAAAGCTAGATTTCCCACGTGGATATCACATTGAATATTGGGGTGGATTTGGTATGCCGTCCTATGGGACTGGCTTTGGTATGGATACTATGAGAAAGTACCTCACTGACCAAATGGGAAAACCCTCCTCTAATGGTGGCTATGGTGCAAGTTTGAAAAATGATATACGACGAATTCACGGTTCAATGGTAGGTATGTCAGGTCGTGGTGAAAGCGTGCCTCAATATGATAATTACTGTGAAATAGATCCTGATACAGTAGATAAATACGGTATTCCCGTACTGAGATTTAATTATAAATGGACGGATTACGAAGTGAAACAGGCCAAACACATGCATGACACATTTGAAGAGATATTGACAAATATGGGTGGCGTAATTTTGGGTGACAAACCAGATGCTACTACTCAATATGGGCTGGCCGCACCGGGGAGAATTATCCATGAAGTAGGTACTACTCGTATGGGTGATAATCCTCAAACTTCTGTTTTAAATAAATATGCTCAAGCACATGAATGTGACAATTTATTTGTGGTAGATGGAGGCTCATTTGTCTCTCAAGCGGATAAAAATCCTACATGGACTATTTTAGCATTATCTTGGCGAACTTCTGAATACATAATAGATCAACTCAAAAAACAAAACATCTAATCATGGATAGACGAGAAAATTTGAAATTATTATTATCTGGTACTCTTGCCACGGGTTTTTTAATGACTACAGGATGTTCGGATTCGGATCTTAAAAGTTCAGACGAAATCATTAAACAAGGTGGTTATGGTAGAACTGAGGAAGAAATAGAGGTAGACAAAAAGCTCTATCAAGATACCTTCTTTACAGATAAGGAGATGGTCATAATATCTGTCTTGGCAGATATTATTATACCAGCTGACGATAATTCAGGTAGTGCATCAGACGCAGGCGTCCCCGATTTTATAGAATTTATGGTTAAGGATTATCCAAAATTTCAAAGACCACTAAGAGGTGGTATTATGTGGTTAAATAATCTTAGTCAAAAAGTAAATAATAAAAATTTTATTGAACTCGCCGAATCAGATCGGATAGCTCTCATAGACAAAATAGCTTGGCCAGATGAAGCTGATGAAGATATGAAATATGGTGTCAAGTTTTTTAATCTCATGCGCAATTTAACAGCGACGGGTTTTTTTACTTCTCAAATTGGCGTAAAAGATATAGGATATGCTGGTAATAGGCCCAACCAATGGGATGGTGTACCACAAGAAGTATTGGACAAGTATGGTCTTTCCTATGACGAGCGTACTCTGGAAGTCTGCCTAAAAATAGAAGAACAACACACTATAGCTCAATGGGACGAAGAGGGGAATTTGATCGGATAAACAGATGATTTATTAAGTGTTAATTCTATTTGAAGTTATCAATACCCATTTTATACTAGATGATTGAGCAATATTTTTTGTGCTTTATCTTCAAAAATGTGAACAAACCCTGGTGTCTTACCTGCTTCAAAACTGCCTAACCTATCATCGTATCCCAAAGCTTTGGCGCCATTGATGGTGGCCCATTCCAAACATTTTTCGATAGATACATAGGACTGGTATTTTCTGATGGTTTTAATTTCATCCCATATGGAGAGTTGCCAATTGGATGTGAGACTGTCAGTTCCTATAGTAACGATAGCATCAGTATCAATGAAGGTTTTGTAATCAGGTAGCCGATTTTCAATATACAAATTGGCATTGGGACACGTGACCCAAAAGATATCTTTATTCCATGCTTTTGCCGCTTTTATATCTTCCTTATTTGTCGTTGTATTATGAACTAAAAGAGTTTTGAATTTGGGTTCTAAATTTTGTATAATATAGTGAATAGATGTACGTCCTAAGGGCTTAAAATGCTGGAGTGACATACCAAAACCAGTATAGAAATCGATAAATCCACCAGTTCCATATCGAAATAATTGATTTTCTTCAGGCGTCTCTTGATTGTGAATACTGATGACAGATCCCGCTTGATTATTTTTATTTATAAATTCTAATAACTGTGGTGTCACCGTATAGGGTGCATGAGGCACGAGAGATTTTTTATTATTACCGTTTGCGCTTTGTTCTTTATACACTGTTTTATATTGTTCAATAGTTTTTTCGGTCATCATAGGCTGTAGAAAATCAAACATCTCTACAAAGGTATAGTAATCGATATTTCCAGTGGCTTTTATGCTTGCAGTGTCTGACTTATTAGAAATATCACCTACTGCTACTATGCCATTTTGGTACATTTCATTGTGCGCATCATAGATAGCTTGGTCTATGACTTCTTGTTGGATATCTCTAAATTTTACTACATTATTTAGAAATGGGAGAAGTTTTGTCCCTGTATCAACGCGGCCTTTCATATGAGAAAGCTCAAGATGGCAATGGGTATTAATAAAACCTGGACACAATATTCCTCGCATACTTTTGACTGATGCGGGATCGTGATCTTCTTTTTTATCTACACTAAGTATTTTACCATTATCGTCAATGACGATTACTGTATCTTTCCTCAATATATTGTCAGAAGAAAATACCTGGTCAGCTGTGATTTTATTTACCATATATTTATTTAAAATTCTTTTACAAGAAAGCCATTGAGCATTCGTGGTTCAAACCACGTACTTTTGGGTGGCAGTACTGCACCGGACTCAGAGGTTTTTATGATATCGTCGGCTTCTATCGGATATAGACAAAAAAGGCATTGCATAGGGTCCGTCATTTTCAAAATGATGTTATTGAGGTCTTGAACGCCTTCCGTATATTTTACTTTATCAGAGGAGGTGATATCCTTTATTTTGAGAATATTTTTTAAAATGTAATCATTAAAAACATTGACATCCAATACCACTTGATTTTTCTTATGAGCATTGAGAATATTTTTTTTCCAAGTCAATCTAAACCATTCATTTCTTAGATTTAAGGTTATTTGATGCTTTTTAGTGGGTTTTATGGCTTTTTTGGAATACTTTATATCAAAATACTTCGATAATTCAGCCATAAACCTGACGGGACTCTTCATTTCGCTATAATCTACAATTCGATTGAAATCATATATTTTCAAGTCTGAAAAAGGAAAAAGTGCACACAAAATACCGGGATGTTCAGAATTGTCCTGTTCTTTAAGGTAGTTTAGCCTTAAAAGTTTACTGGTGATTTTAGCCCTGTGATGACCATCGGCTATGTAGGAATTAGGCACAAGTTTTTTAAATAATTCTTGTAAAGTGGATAGCTTAGTTTCATTATCAATACACCAAAAGGAATGTTTTTCTGATTTTTCTTCTAGGTAAAATTCATAAAGCACTGCATGGGACGACATGTAATTAAGGATGTACGAATCAATTTCTTCATGTGATTTATATCCCAATAAAATGGGTTTTATCATGGCCTTTCTTGACAGGAGTAAATTGGTCATGACTTGTTCCTTTTGGGCTAATGTATTTTCATGTCCCAATATATAGCCTTCTTCTAGATCTGAAATATCATTACTGACTATAAGGCCAGAAAACGTATAATCTACACCTGAAATTTGGTAAATAAAAATTCCTTTATTCAATACGGTACGAAAAAAATTAGATTCTTTATATTGAATATAATCGTTGCTGACAGTTTTAAAAAACGCATCAGGTGAAGGTATCAAAAGTTGATTGGGATAAAGGGCTTTAAATGGATAAATATTCATTTTTTTGTTTTTTATTGGACTATCTCCATGTCTGTTCTGCGGCTATCTGGGTCGGCGGCCAATATGCGCACTCGAACTTTCTTTCCCATGGAGATTTCTTCTCCGCTTACTTTGGAAACAGCTTTTAATCTACTTTCGCTAATTCTATATACTTCGCCCATGCTGTCAAAAGTTACTAATCCTTCCACTTTATTTTCTGTGATTTCAATAAAAACACCTTTTTCAATAATACCTGAAACCACTCCATCAAATTCTTTTCCTATAAATCGAGAAATATACAAGGTCTGAAAATATTTATTTGATTCTCTTTCGCTTTCTGATGCTTTTTTCTCTTGATCAGAAATGTGCCTACCCAGTGTGGTTAATTTTTCTTTATCTTCTCGATAAATATCTGAAAGGTTTTTGAAAAGTAATCTATGTACTATCACATCTGCGTATCGCCTTATAGGTGATGTGAAATGTGTATAATGTTCAAACCCCAAACCATAATGGCCAATGTTTTCAGGAGAATAAACGGCCTTAGACATAGTACGTATCGCCAAAGGTTCTAAAAGTTTGAGTAATGGATTTTCTTGAGCTGCTACGGCGAGCCTATTGAAAGATTCAATAATTTGTTCTGGTTTGTCCATTCTAAACGGAAAGCCTAATTCCTTAGCAAAAGCGGCAAAATCTACAAGTTTGTCTGGATTAGGCAAATCATGTATTCGATATATAAATGGAATTTCTGGTTTAGCTTTTTGAGCTACATAGATGGCTACATGTTTATTGGCCAAAAGCATAAAATCTTCCACTAACATATGCGCTTGTTTGCGCTCCTTTATATATAGACCTTGAGGAAGTCCAGACTCGTCAAGTATAAATTGCATTTCTTCAGATTCGAAACTAATAGCCCCTTCAGCATATCTTTTTTCCCTTAATTTGAGCGCTATTTGATTGAGTGCATTTATTTCTTTGGCAAAGTCACCCTTGCCTGACTCAATTCTTTCTTGAGCCTCTTCGTATGTAAACCTCCTGTCGGAATGAATCACAGTTTTGCCAAACCATTCTTGTTTGATGTTAGCCTTTATGTCCAATATAAATACCGCTGAAAAGCAATATTTGTCTTCATGGGGATTGAGTGAGCAAAGATCATTACTCAGTTTTTCGGGCAACATAGGGCAAACTCTATCTACTAAATATACAGACGTAGAGCGCCTAATAGCTTCCTTGTCCAATTCTGAGCCTTCCTTTAAAAAATGAGTGACATCGGCGATATGCACACCTATTTCTATATCTCCATTTTCTAATTCTTGATATGAAATGGCATCATCAAAATCTTTGGCTGTGAGTGGGTCTATGGTAAAGGTGGTGATGCCCCTAAAATCTCTACGCTTTTTGATTTCTATTTCAGTGATGTATCCTGTCATAGTTTCTGTTTCCTTGAGAACTAATTCGGAAAATTCGGGGTCAAAACCATGTGCATAAAGAATAGATTGCATATTCATCTCTACATCTGAAATGTCCTCCAATATTTTAATCACCTTACCCCACACACTTTTGTTTCGAGAAGAACCGTAAGATGTGATTTCTACTACGACACGGTCATTGTTTTTGGCATCAGACGCATCATCGTGATGAATGAGTACCTCCGGATATATTCGGCTATTGTCGGGAGTGAGTATGGCATAATTACTGAAAAGATGTATATGCCCTATGACACGCGTGAGAGCTCGTTTTTCGATGGACACAATTTTTCCTTCGGGCCTTTTGCGCGAACGACTTTCGGTAACGGCTACCGTCACTTCATCTTTGTGCATAGCACCTTTGAGATTTTTGGAATGGACATAGATGTCTTCTACCGATTCAGAGTTGATGATATAGGCTGCTCCAGAACGCGTCATATCTACTATACCGGAATATAAAATGACATCTTCTGTGGTTTTACCTTTTTTGGGTGATGATGTTTGAGGTTTTGTTTCCCACTTATATCTTTCTGGCGAGAGCTGCACGACTTTTTGTTCAGATATGAGTTTATTCAACACGTTTTTTATGGACTCGGGAGGGTTAGATATATTTATTTTTCTTGATATTTGTAAAGGATTATATCGAGTTTTTGGATTTTTAGACAGGAGCTTTTCTATTTGTTGTTTGAGGTCAGCCTCTTTGAGTTGTCTTGGTTTTCTTGACATGATTCTTTAATATGTATTTTTTGAATTATTTTAATTCGGGTTTTAGTTTAATATTTCCGAAGACCATTCCTAAAAAAAGTGCAAAACCTGATTTTCTTAAACTATTGTCTTGCAATTGGTTTATTCCAAATAATCCGCTGCTTATAGCCAATCTAGATATCCATATATTGATACCCACCCCTAAAACAAAACTTTCTTTATTATTTAAAGTTGCACTAAGTGATTTAAAATAAAAATTTTCGTCATAAGATTCCTTCATCTGCAAAACTATAATAAGATTGATTTCCAATGATAAGGTGGTCCGTGATACTTAAATCTAAAAAGGCACTTCCATTTTTTAATTTTTGAGTTATTTGAATATCAGGTTGTGAGGGTTTTAAAGATCCTGAAGGGTGATTGTGGGCCAAAATGATGCTAGTTGCATTGTATTCTAAAGCTACTTTCAGTACCACTCTCACATCTACTACAGTGGCATTGATGCCACCTTTACTAATGTTTTCTACTCTAATGACTGTATTGTTTCTAGACAATAAAATAACGTAAAACTCTTCAGTATAAAGATCTTCTAAATAAGGAGCTAAAACTAAATAAGCATCCTTGCTCGAAGATATTTTCTTACGTTCTGTGGGCGTAGATTCTGATCTTCTTCTTCCTAATTCTAAAGCCGCAACGATATTTATAGCTTTGGCCTCACCTATTCCTCTATATTTGTTGATAAGTTCTTTAATGCTGATTTTCCCTAATTCATTAAAATTGTCACCATGATCTCTAAGTATCCTTTTGCTCAAATCTACTGCTGATTCACCACGAGAACCAGATCCTATGATAATGGCTAATAATTCTGAGTCGGACAAAACCTTCCTGCCTTTGAGAAGCATCTTTTCTCTGGGTCTATCGTCTTCAGACCAATGTTTGATTGAAGTGTAGTCCATAGACACTATTTTTAAACTTTTTGAAGTGCTTGTTCCAGATCATTTATTAAATCTTCTACATCTTCAATACCTACGCTCAATCTAATTAGAGAATCTGTTAGACCTACCTTTAATCGCTCTTCTTTGGGTATGGAAGCATGCGTCATACTGGCTGGATGCCCTATCAATGATTCTACACCACCTAATGACTCTGCCAATGAGAAATAATTAGTCCCTGAAAGCACTTTTACAGCACTTTCTTCAGTATTGGCCACCAAATCAAAAGAGACCATACCTCCAAATTTTTTCATTTGTCTTGAAGCGATTTCATGACCTGGATGATCATCTAGACCTGGATAATATACCTTGGAAACTTTAGGGTGACCCTTAAGAAACCAAGCTATTTTCTCAGCATTTTCGCAAGCTCTGTCCATGCGGATATGGAGTGTTTTTATGCCTCTCAATATTAAGAAACAGTCTTGTGGTCCGGGTATAGCACCGACAGCATTTTGTAAAAAGCGAATTTGGCTTCCTAAATTTTCATCATTGGTGACGACAACTCCGTGTACTACATCGGAGTGACCTCCCAGATATTTAGTGGCACTATGCACCACGATATTGGCTCCTAAATCTAAAGGATTTTGGAGGTAAGGCGAAGCAAAAGTATTATCTACTACTACTATCATGTCCCTATCTTTGACTTGGTCACATATGGCACGAATATCTACTATATTTAGCATGGGATTAGTAGGTGTTTCTATCCACAACATGCGTGTTTTGGGTGTTAAATGTTGTTGAATATCTTTTGCATTATCCATTCCTACAAATTTGAAATGGATACCATAATTGCCAAACACCTTAGTCATCAGACGATATGAACCCCCATACAAGTCATTGGTTGAAATGACTTCATCACCAGGTTTCAATAACTTCAGTACGCTGTCCATAGCTGCGAGTCCACTACCAAAACATATAGCTTCCTTGCCGTTTTCTAGAGAGGCCATATTGGCCTCCAAAACACTTCTAGTAGGGTTTTGAGTGCGTGCATACTCATAACCTTTGTGGTCACCAGGTGCAGTCTGAACATAAGTAGATGTCTGAAAGATAGGCGTCATAATGGCGCCAGTAGATGGGTCTGGCTTTATACCAGCGTGAATGACCTTCGTTCCGAATTTCATAAATTAATTTAAATTTTATTTATTGGCGATAAAGATACAAAACTTTAATAAAATGGATTAAAAATTAGTCTGATAAACGACCTATCATACAGCTCACATAGGAGGTAGCTGTTGTGATTCCGCCTCCTTTACCAGGAAGAGGATAGCCCATGTTGTGTAACTTCGTTATGATAATTTCCTCATTCATGTTTTCGCCTTGAATTTCCACTATCCCACTTTCAAAGTCAACAAGGACATTTTCTATACCATCTAATTTAAGAAGTCCGTTTTTTATTGAGTTGGCACAGCCGCCACATTTTATATTTTCTACTTGAATTTTCATATATTGTTGAATATTTAACGTTTAAACAGTAGTGAGCTCACAATGTTTAAGTAATAATAGTAATCCTAACATCAATAATGGTGTAAATCTAGGGTTGTGTTTTGATTCATAATTCTGAAACCTTTTTATAATAAATTTAAAATTCTTCATCAAAATGGGAATCAGTTTGTAAATTTTCAGATTTTATTATTTCTTCATATTTGCTACAATCTATCTCAATTAATTCCTCTTCAGGCTTCATAAAGACTGAATTTTGTCCATAATTGAGACGATTATCGCCTTCAAGTTTTTTCAATAAATTGACAAAGAAAGGTCGAGCCATAACAGCACCTTGACCATCGGATAAAGTATTGAATCTTACGAATTCTTGGTCGCCGCCTACCCATGTACTAATCACTATATTGGGTGTAAAACCGACAAACCAACCATCTTTATAGTCATTGGTTGTACCCGTTTTTCCCGCTATTTGACTTTTGAATTGTGGTTGAATTCCTGATGTTACAAATTTAAGCATATCTACTATGGCATAATTGTAGGATTCATTTATGGCCCTTTTTTGTTCTGGCACGGATGAGTAGATCACACGACCATTTTTATCTTCAATTCGTGTCACAAATATGGGTTTGGTCACTATACCTCCATTGGCAAAAGCGGTATACGCAAAGGCCATATCCATAGCTGACAATTCTGGAGTACCTAAACATATGGATGGATAATCAGGTATAAGCTTTTTATCTATTCCAAGATTGCCCACTAAATTCTTAACAGTTTCTACACTACCTATTTCTTTCATTAAATAGACAGATATTGAATTTTTAGAGTCTTTGAGGGCTTGTCGTAACGTCATGGCTTCACCAGAGAATTTATTATCTGAGTTTTTTGGGCACCATTTACTAGCTAATTTAAAATTCGGATCATTGGCTACGATACAGTTTTGTTTATCTTCTACTTTATGGCATGGTGACATAGCATTTTTTATAATGGCTGTAGCGTAAATGAAAGGTTTGAAGGTAGAACCCACTTGTCTTCTAGAGTTGACGTGGTCATACTGAAAGTATTTGTGATTTATACCTCCTACCCAAGCCAAGATATTACCATTTTTCGGGTCTACGGCTACTGATCCAATCTGCATGTGTTGAAGGTGGTATTTGAGTGAGTCCATTGGTGTCATTTCTGTCTCTTTTTCACCTTGTGCATTATACGCAAAGACCTTCATTTTTACTTTAGTATTAAAGGATTTTTGTACAGCTTGTTGCATTTTATTCCATTGGATTTTTAATTCAGGCCAATATTCACTTTCATATACTTTCTGACATTTTTTGATGGATTCAGAAGAAATATCGGCGTTTTTACTCAAATTTTTGAGATGTCCCGGATTTTTATCTTCTTCAAAAATTCTAAATATTTCGTTATCTGTAAGTTGGGCAATGTCTAATTCCTCGGTCAAGGAGTTCATTATTTGAGATAAATATTGAACACGTATAGCTTTGTATCTGTCAGAGTTTTTCATCATTTGTATAAGTTGACTTTGACGGGATGCTTTTTTATTGGCATCTGCATTAAAAGTCATGATATCTTTCCCTTTCCATACTGTGAAATATCTTTCTTGAAGTTTTGACATATGTTCTATCATAGCTTCCTCAGCGTAGGCTTGTATTCGTGTGTCTATCGTTGTGTAAATCTTTAGCCCATCGGTGTATATATTATATTTACTGCCATCGGGCTTTCTATAATCGGGGTCTTCTAGTAGATTTTTGATCCACTTGGTCAATTCTGATCGGAAATGAGGTGCTTGACCTGAATAATGTTTTTCGCGCTTAAAATTGTCAGTAGAAATGATTTTGAGTCGTTTATTAATGTACTCTTCTTCAGATAGGAAGCCATTTTTTACCATTTGTTTGAGGACGACAGCCCGTCTATTAAAACAGTTTTGAGGATTCAAAATGGGATTGTAAAGTCTTGGGTTTTTGAGCATAGCTATCAAGACTGCCGCCTCCTCTGTTTCTAAATTTTTTTGGTCTTTTCCAAAATATGTTTTAGCAGCTGCGCCTACTCCTACAGCGTCATACAAGAAGTCTGTTTTATTTAGGTACATGGCCAAAAGCTCTTCTTTAGTATATCTTTTTTCAAACTCTATGGCGATAACCCACTCCTTTAGCTTTTGCCATGTTCGAGGTATAAATGATCGCGACCTAATGGTAAAAAACTGTTTTGCTAATTGTTGAGTAATAGTGCTTGCACCTCCTTTTTTGCCTAAAAAAAGCACTGCTCTAGCTGTACCTCTATAATCTATACCGGTATGACTAAAAAATCTTTCATCTTCTGTAGCTATTAAGGCTTCAATTATTTTAGGATTGATGTCTTTGTAATCGAGCCATTCCCTATTGTATTTGAAGACCTTTCCGAAGACGATATTGTCTGATGAAATGAATTCTGTAGCTATCTCATAGTTGGGATTTTCTAACTCTTCTGTGTCTGGAAGTAAAAATTTTGAAATATACAAAAACAATATTCCCAAAATCAACACTACCGATATGAGTGCTTTTAAAGTAATTTTTAATGGACTTAGCCAGGGATTTTGTATGTCTGATTTTTGTTTTATAGCCATTTAGCTCAATTTAAAGTGCAAATATATACCAATAATGTTTTATATTATACTTAATGCGAATTATTAAGAAATATTTTACTTTCTAGACATTAGACGTATCCTTAGGATTTTTAACGAAATTTTATGTTGTTTAATTTGTTTAAATGGTTTTTTACTTTAATTTTTAACGAATATTTAGCAACAAATTTTCTTTATGATTCGTTTTGGTTGGGTTATAAAAGCACACGGATTATGAATAAATACCGGTTAATTGTCTTATTTTTGTCGGGCGTTTGGTCAGTTTCTTTGGGTCAAAATTTCAATACAAAATTGCTGGAAGACATTATTTTTCATGCAGACATTATGGCTCATGCTGAGATTTCCAAACATCGCGTCAGCTCTATGAATAAGTTTAATGATTTGTTCAAAGAATTTTTAAAAGATAAGGGAAGTTTCAACTATGATTTTAATGAATTAAAATGGATATCCAAAGTTTCACCAGATGACAAATCTTTTCGTATTTTTACATGGGAAGTTATGGTGTCTGAAGATGATTATAGATATTTTGGTGTTATCCAAAATAACGATGGTACTATCTTTGAACTAAAAGATGACCTCAAAAATGCGGAAGACCTAATCAATGAAGAATTTAGTCAAGACACTTGGTTGGGTATGTATTACTACAATATTATGGAAGTAAAGGAGACTTCAAAGGACAAATATTATTTACTATTTGGACTGAATAAATGGAATTCTGCTGAAAACATTAAAATCATTGATGTGCTATTTTTTACAAGTGACGGCATACCTTACTTTGGTAAGCCTGTTTTTAAAACTAAGCATCCTGATGGTACCGAAATTATACACAATAGACTTTTGACTAAATATGCTAGTGACGCTAACGTATCACTCAATTATAATCCCGGTATGGAAATGATTATTACCGATCATTTAGTAAGGCGTATGAGTAGAATGCCTGGCCAAGCTGAAACAATGGTGCCAGACGGTAGTTATATTGCTTATCAATATAAAAACAAATTTTGGAACCGTATAGATAAATTAGAAAATGAAATTATGGACTCGGCTCCAAGGCCTAAACCTATCCTAGATGGAAGACAGAATAGAGGGATAATGGGAGACGATAGACCCAAAAGAACCACTAAAATTAAAAATAAATAAAAATCATCCACAATGAATAAATTAATACTTTCCATTTTATTTGTAGCCTCGTATTTAATATCGACAGCCCAACTCAATCTACGCGAAAATCAGTTTGAAGGTTACCTAATCGATTCCAATGGAGAAAGATCCGAAGTCATCATCGAAGTCGAAGATATCAATCAACCTTGGAGTTTTCAACAAGATATCATGTATTTTGATAAATCTTTAGCCACGGGCAATCGGGTAAAACGCGAGTTTAAAAAGCACGCTTTAGCTGGAGATTTTATTGAGTATGGTATAGGTGACAGAAAGTTTATATATATTAATTATTATATCAAAGGAGAATCAGATAAAAATATTTTTGCGACTAAACTCAACAAATTTAAAGACGAAACTGTCACAGATTTTTTTGCTGAAGTCATTGATGATAGGCCTATTAAGGTGTTGAAATTTTATATTCCGATAGATGAAGATGAGGAAGGTGAAACATCAAGTTCTTCGCAATCCATAACATACGATATACTTTTTGAGCGGGAAGGTTTCAAAGCTCAGTCTATTAATGATATATCTTTTAAAGACTTCTTTAGTGATTGCCCCTTTGTCTTAAACAAATACAAAGAGGAAAAATACAGAATCAAACCCCGTAAAGGTCTGGGGAAAATTACAAAAAGTAATGAATTAATGGGTACTAAATTGGAGGCTGCTACAGAGCGTATTATTCAAGATTTTTATGCGAAGTGTGGAAAATAATAGTTTACAGTCTGAGAACATAAGCTTTCTAAAATAATAGGTCAGCTATTTACTTTCTGGCATTATTTATTTTTTTAAAAAATGACATTATGTACTTAACAAGGTTTCATTTAGTTTTGATTTTTTGCTTTACTTTTAGTTATAGTTTTTCTCAGGATTATTTTTTAGGACAAAGCAAAGAAATGGTGTTGAAAGAACTGTTTACAATGGAAAATGCGGGCTTTGAAGTTTATTTCTTTGAAAAGGATTTGGATGTGAATAATTTAAGTCCAATGTCGGTAGATTTAAAAAGCGAATTACAAAATTGTAATATGGACTTTTTGTTTAATAAAGAACATAAAATCTGCGTGGCTGTCATTATAAAATATCATTGCGGGGAATGTGTGGACAAGGACGTAAATCGAATTCTTGAAAACAAATATTTAAAATGGAAGCCCTTAAGCAAAAATGAATACATATCTAGAAGAATTTTAAAAAAGGTAAAAACCACTGACGCCAATAATAAAAAAGTCAAGGCTGTAGCAAGTCCCCA
>DAIPYV010000009.1:21790-32271 GCA_036782555.1 Saprospiraceae bacterium | reverse complement strand
GGATAACTTTTCATTTTTATCTACTAAAAACACTATTCTTCGCAATGTGGGTTAAATAAATTTAAATCACAAAAATAAATTGAACACCCCACTTATTTAAATAAGGTAGCCTCCATTTAACAATTCCATTTATTACCGATATAAGAAATAGTAAGATAATTTATCTAGGTTTTTGATTTGTACTTTTTTTTATCAAAGTTAATATCGCTAATCTTACCAATAATACCCACGAAATAGCATGCATAATAAAATCCCCCCAATCTATGAGCTGCATTCCTTTGGCACCACCCAATATCCATCTAATTTTCCCCCATATATGAGGCTCAGGAAAGAAAGGAGCCAATCCTAATGTTAACGCAGCCATTATAACAAATGACCATTCATTCCAAATTTTCTTTTTTTCTGCCATTCTATTTTTTTAACGCTCCAAAGGTAATAGTTATCCAAATTATTAAAGGGTACTTGTGTTACTTATTAAAAATTCTAAATCCATGGTGAACAAATGTCAAAAGACAAAGAAATGATGATAATAGACATAATATTGGGCCAAAAACCTAATCCTTTCTATACTTATTTTTGTACCAAGCTATTTATTTAAAGTTTCATCCAACCATCCAAAAAATTCTTGTTGCCAAACTAACCCATTTTGTGGTTGTACTACCCAATGATTTTCGTCAGGAAAATAAAGCAATTTACTCTTGAGACCTTTTAACTGCGCGGCCGTAAAAGCTTCTAATGCTTGACCCTTGGGTACTCGATAATCTTTACCTCCTTGGATAATAAATATGGGTGTATCCCATTTGGCTACATGATTAACTGGATTGAATTCGTTGTAAGATGGATGGTCTGGAATTTTCCAGTAAGGACCTCCTAAATCATGGTTTACAAAAAACAATTCTTCAGTACTTCCATACATGCTTTTCCAATTGAAAATACCACAATGTGAAATGAATGTTTTAAATCTCTTATTATGATTTCCAGCTAGAAAGAAAACAGAATAGCCACCATAACTTGCACCTACTGCACCTAATTTGTTTTTATCTACATAGGGTTCTTTAGCCACATCATCAATAGCTGAGAGATAGTCTTGAATGTTTTGACCACCATAGTCTTGACTAATTTGTCTATTCCATTCTACACCATGACCCGGCATGCCTCTGCGATTTGGAGCTACTACGATATATCCTTGACTAGCCATTAGGTGAAGATTCCATCTAAAAGAATAAAACTGTGTCAAAGGAGATTGAGGTCCGCCTTGACAATATAGTAGGGTGGGATATTTTTTATTTTTATCAAAATTAGGTGGATAAACGACCCACACGAGCATTTTTTTTCCATCGGTAGTTGTCACATAGCGTCTTTCTGTATGACTTTCCGCTATGTCTTTGTAAAAATCATCGTTGACATGGGTGAGTTGTTTCCATTCTTTAGTCTTGGTGTTATAACTATATATTTCTTGAGCTTTGTTGAGGCTGCCTCTTCCCACGATAAGTTCATCTCCTATATGTCCCACAATGGTATTGACATTCCAAATACCTTGAGTCAATTGTTGTACGACAGGAGCTATGCGCGCTTTACCAGGATAATTGACTTGAAATAGCTGCTGTGTACCATCCACAGCTGCTATAAAATAGAGTGATTTTCCATCATTGGCCCAATGATATCCCAACACTGTTTCATCCCAATTGGCTGTGAGGTTTTGTACTATTCCATCTTGAGACATGACTTTGATATCGTGTTTATCAGACTCATATCCATCTGTGGCCATACTTAACCAGGCCAAATCGCTATTGACAGAGTAAGAAGGGTGGTCATCATATCCCATATTGCCTTTAGTAATATTGACAGTTTGTTTTGTAGCGATATCATATTTATAAAGGTCTGTATTGGTGCTCACAACAGCTGCTGCACCTGATAATTTTTTACTTACATAAACTATACTTTTACTGTCTGGACTCCAGATATAATCTTCACTACCGCCAAAGGGTTTTTGAGGACAATTGTAAGGTTCATCTTTCATTATGTCAGCATAAGTCGTCACATCTTCACTTGTTTTTCCTACAAATAAATGGTTAAAATTACCATCATTCCATTTATCCCAATGCCTATGGTCTAATGCTGAATAGATCTGTGCCGAACTTTTATCATACTTTGGATGAAAATCCATTGCCATTACTGGCTGGACTTTAGTAGTCTTATCAATGGCTTTGAGCTGCCCGTTAGGAGAAATTTTTGGATCTTTTCGATACGGGGTAATATCATTTATTTCTGAAATTAACCCCGTTTTTAGATTAAGGATATAAGATTTGGTATTGAAACTATTTTCTTCAATAACAGGCGTACTTACTTTATAAAGCAAAGATTGATTATCGTCAGACAAACCCATTGGGGAGACTCTTTTTACCTGCCATAATAATTCTGGACTCATTAACCTTTGGGCTGAATTAACTTGGGCTAATTGTTGTTGAGCTTTACATGATCCTAAGGTGAAAAGGAATATTAATACTACTACTTGTTTCATGGATATATATTTATTTGTTTTAAAGATTAAATCTTCCTCACTGTACCACAAGGCAGTCAGATGAAATTTATATGATAATGATCATAGTGTTCTGTACAGCACAATACTAGCTCATACTCATTTAATTTCTAATGATTTGATTTGAAACTGATTAAATTAAAGGCAAAATTAAGAAAATATATTATAATTCACTAATTCAATAAAAATTTCAATAAAAGTTATATTTTTATCATTTAAAATGTACCACGATATTATTTAAAATATTACCTTTGCGTCCGATTTTAAAAATTATTAAACTACTTTTTAATTTTTGTAAATTAATAATTTTAAAATTTCCTTGTATTATAGTTGAATAAAGCATCAGTCTCACAGCTTGGTGGTTGGATAAGGAAAGAAAAAGTAAAAGTTATTGTAAAAGATACGATAATAAAAACAAAAAGGGCCTATAGCTCAGTTGGTTAGAGCACCTGACTCATAATCAGGTGGTCCCAGGTTCAAGTCCTGGTGGGCCCACCCTTTTAAAAAACCCTTAGTCTTAATTGATTAAGGGTTTTTTGTTTTTATACTGTTTATCAATGATTTATGTAAAAATGACTATTCTCTTATTTAAAGACAGTTCCAATAAATATAAAAAAAATCCTTCAACGAGGACGTTGAAAAGAATTTGACGTATATTTGTCCTTATTAATGTCATATTTTCATTTTATGAATAAAGATAGGTTCAAATTAGTTATATTTTTGCTTTTCCACATTTTTATGTCCAATAAGATGATGGCACAGGTTACTCTAGAGGGACACTATGTATTAGCATTGCCTTTTGAGCCTTTGAAAATTAATACAAATAGAGATGGTATATTTGGGCCAAGTTTAGGAATTTATTACAAAGCTAAAAGATTTCAAAAGTTGATATTTGGTTTACAGTTTAGACATTTGCCATATGCTGAGGGTTCTAATTTTGACTTAAGTCAAGCTGATAATGTGTACATTGGTCAGGAGAGTAGGTCTAAAGTACAAATGCAATCATTTAACGTTGTTATACGAGGATGGCTAACTAAAGAAACAAGCTGGATATTGCCTTACATAGAATGTCTTTTTGGTTTTAAAAGGTTGAATGGCTACACTTTATATGATAAAGGGTTTTTTACCGCAGATACAGATGGAGATGGGCTTGTTAATAGTTTTGATAAACCTATTGATTTGAATGAATGGGGTATTACCACAACGGCACAACTGCCAAAGTCCGGGACACAATCAGAACATAGCCAATTGACTCCATCTTTAGGTATAGGTCTTGGCATACACCTTAAAATAATTAAAAATCTAAAATTAAACACAGGAATAACCTATTTATATAGTCCAAGTACTACTTATTATGATTTTGGAAGTGAAAGGATGTTTAATAATCGAGTCGGAATTGAAGGATTTAGATTGGTAGAGTCTGAAATAGCGTTTATTTCAATTTTTGCAGGTTTAAGTTATACATTTTAAGCCACGACTGTTTGATTAATAATTATTTATCCATTATTATGTATTTGACTCACGCATAATGCAGGTTAAACCCAAGTAATGCAGTTGTTTTGCTTTGGAATACCTGCCTCGCCGTACCGTCAGGACAGGCAGGGATTTTCAATACATTTTTTGGGTTAAAAATATAGGGCTTTAATTCATTACAAAAAGGTTACCGAAAAAATAGATTTTCAATCAGATAAAATAGTAGAACCAACTCTTGAAAATTTAGAAAACAAGCACAGTGACCAATAAGATAATTAGAACAAACAAATACTCAGATTTTAATGTACAATCATTTATGATTTACTAAGACCATAGAAGACATTGTGGCACTGCTTTAGTTCAAAGGTCATTATACACACCACTGAAATCTTTTTTTGTTTGTTTTTACTTGGTTCGTGTAAATGACAGTGTCGAACTACCTTTAACATTTATTCTTTAAAATTATAAGATTTTCATCTCCCATATAAGAGGTAAGAAGTAGTAGACAGCTAGAGTGACCAATGCAATACTTAAAACATTTAACCAAAATCCTATTTTTACCATTTCTGAAATATTCAGGTAGCCCGAACCAAAGACCACAGCATTGGGAGGAGTAGCTACAGGTAGCATAAAAGCACATGAAGCGGCTACAGTCGCACCTACCATAAGATAAAAGGGAGGAATTTGAGCGGTCGTCGATACCACAATCAAAACGGGTAATAACATAGCTGTTGTAGCTAAATTGGATGTAAATTCTGTTAAAAAATTGATGGATGTAACCACTATCAATAATAGTAAAATTAAGGATATTCCATTTAAAGAGGTGAATTGGTCCCCAATCCACTGAGCCAAACCTGTGTTTTCGAAGCCAGCCGCCAATGACATACCGCCGCCAAAAAGAATAATTATTCCCCAAGGAATTTTTGAAGAATCGCGCCACTCTAATATTGATGTTGTTTTATTTGTAGAGGGGATAAGAAATAAGGCTATACCGCCTATTAAAGCTATGATAGTATCATCTATAGAAGGAATTATTTTAACCAAAATATAGGACTTAGTGATCCATGCAAATGCAGTTGCAAAAAACACAATAGAGACTTTTTTTTCGTCTTCATTCATTTTTCCAAGTAATTTCAATTGACGGTTAATCTCTTCTATACCACCAGGGAAAGACTTTTGTTTAAATTTAAAAGCTATATGTGTCAAATAATACCAACATGATAGGAGCATCACTACACAAATAGGAAAACCAAAGGAAAACCATTGGCTAAATGATATATCAATGCCATATGTTTCTTTAATGATGCCTGCCATAACTAAATTGGGGGGTGTGCCGATTAAAGTGGCTACGCCTCCTATAGAGGCTGAATAGGCGATGGCCAACATCAAGGCTTTCCCAAAAATTAAATTTTCATTTTCAATAGTGTCTGGATTATCTTGTAATTGTGTGACAATAGCAAGACCTACAGGTAGAAGCATGACAGCTGAAGCAGTGTTAGATATCCACATGGACAGAAATGCCGTAGCCACCATAAAACCAAGAATAATATAAATAACGTTAATCCCAATAAGCTTTATGATATTTAGGGCAATTCTTTTGTGTAAATTACTCTTTTCTATAGCGATGGCAATAAAAAAACCACCTAAATATAAATAAATAAATGGATGACTATAGGGTGCGGACGTAGTTTTAATGTCCATAGCACCTGTTAAGGGGAATAAAATCATTGGTAAAAGAGCAGTGACAGCTAATGGAACAGCTTCTGAGACCCACCAAATGGCCATCCAAATAGCAGATGCTAATATCGCTTTTGGTGCCTCTTCAAGGCCTTCTACGTTTACGCCAAAATAAATCATAAAAAAGACCAAAGGACCTAAGAAGAGTCCTATTTTTTTTGTGTACAATTTGCTCATCTCGTTTTATTTATTAAAGTATCAATTTTTACAAATCTTATTTAATTGTATGTTTAGTCCTTCATATAGTCTATAGGATGACTAGCTATAAACTAGCTTGTTGTTGTTTGATCAAATGCTTTTTGAAATGTGTAGATAGGTCACAAATAGACAATATTATCATCTTATAAAGTTTTTAGATAAAACAATTTTTTAGAAGACGATAAAAGATATCTGCACATGATAGATATACCACATATATATCAAAAATAGAGAGAGTACTGTTTTGTGTGACACCACAATACTCTCTCATCTATCTAATTTAAGTGAATTGACATTTATCACTCATAAAATGCATCAGTATATTGATTCTTAATAAGATATTACTACATGATTTTTTTAATCACATTGAGACTGCTTTATTGGTGTATTCAATGTTCATACTGATGTTTTTCCGAAACTTTAACGTTAAGGAATGACTAACTTATGATTTTGTATTTTATGATTTTGGTTTATCTGTAAAATGTAAACACCACTCTTTAATCCAGACACGTCAATACTATTATCATAATCAGAGCTGTTAAGAATCTGACTACCTTGGATATTTGTGATGGATATCTTCATAGGTTCCTGACTAGATGATTCAATGGTTACAATGTTGTTATTGACTGGATTAGGATAAATTTTCAATAACGGAGATGAGACATTATCTCTAACACTGCTTGGGTCAGATGTGAGGTCCCAGTGGTCACGCACGATTATCCCATCTACAATAACATTTTGATTCTCTTGATATTGTCTCAAAGCCACAGCTTGTAATACGACATCCATATTAGTTCCTTTTAATGGACCAATAGTAGGTGTTGTGGGTTCTGATGAGATGTCATCACCATCTTTAAATACATATAAACTTACTTCGTCATTATCGGCACCTGCTATTGAGGTATACTTTAAGACTATCAAATGAACATTATTAGAATTGAAATTACTTGTAAGGTTGGCTTCGTCTGGCACATTTTCATTAAATGATAAATTGAGTCTGAAAGTATTGGGAAGTGTGCCAGGATAAATAAATGTTCTTGCTCTAAAAGCAGTAGATAAACTTGAAAACTCTGGGTTTTCAGTGTCACTATACATGCCAAAGTGAAAAAAATAAGGTCTTATAGTACCTGTTGCCACAGGAATCTCACCATTGGGTTTCATTAAGAACGAAGCATAAGTATGTTTAGGGGCTTCACCCTCATTGGGCTGTTCTACATAGCTCGTGAAAGGTTTGTTTTCGTCAGAACCATTGTTAATGACAAGAGCGGCATTACCGATATTATTACCTGCATAGGCAGTTGACAACATAGATAAGCCTTCACTACTTACCAGGATGGGACTTGTTTCGAATGCGCTATGCGAAGTCCACCCGTGATCTCTGAGTTGAGCACCAGCATCGTAATCGAAGTTTTCTACCAATAGAGTTTTTTGACCAAAACTGGTAAACATAAGGAAGATAAAAATTAGAGTAAAAATGTTTTTCATGATAAAAAAATTTAAGTGATTAATAAATATGACTGTGAATGACTAAATATTTTGAATTTTTATAATCTTTTCTTTCATTAAAATTTCTCCTTTGGCCAATACATCTATAAGTTCAAAATCGTCGTTAAATAAACATAAATCTGCATCAGCACCTACTTTGACAATGCCTTTTTGATGCAAAGATAAGTTTTTTGCGGGATTTGAGGTAATAAGTTTAAATGCATCATAAGGAGGTAGTCCACCTTCTTTAATCAGTAACTGTACTTGAATTAGATTTTGATTTATTGGGGCGCTAAATAGATTTATCTTGCCATTGGAGTCTATTGAAGAAAGACCCGCATTTCCATCAGTGCTAAAGGTCATTTGGTCCATGGAGACACCTTGCTCTAAAGCATAAATGACTTGTTTGTAAGGCTCTTCATATTTGCTTGCGCCGGTGGTTATATCGATTATTCCGCCCATTTTAGCAAACTTTAATGCGTCCACAAAAAGCTCCTTAGTCCTTCCTACATGAGTAGGAGAAATTTTTGTAATAGGGATTTTATAATCATTGACTAGGTCAAAAAGAATATCCATTCTTGTCTCTAAGTCCCCTAGGTGAACATGTAATATGCCGCCTTTTCCTCCTAACAAACCTCCTACATGTACTTGTTTTAACAGCTGTAACAAATCTTGTTTTGTAGGAAATGAAGATCTGATATCACTGATTGCAATTTTACACCCGATAACTTTATCAATAAATACAAGGTCATCTTGTACCGAATTCATAATAGTGATGGGCGGCAGACCATAATAATTGGTAAACATAAAAGCGGATATACCCAATTGGTCTAGCGATTTGGTTTTAGCATACAATCCTTGAAGTGAGCGTGTTGCTCCATCGGTCCCCAAAAGACCCACAGCGGTTGTCGTGCCACAAGCTACAAGGTCTGTAATTGACAACTCTGAAGTCATAGAAGCGAAGGAATGCTTACCGCCTGCACCTGTCAAGTGTATATGTTGGTCTATTAATCCGGGTAAAACATTCTTACCATCTGCATCAATTATTTCAATGAAGTCTGATTTTAAATCTATTTTATTTTCTATGGCTAGAATTTGACCGCCACCGATTAATATGTCTTTGACTCCCAAAAATTCAGGTGCATATATTTTTGCTCTTTTTATTAATTTAATATTCATATCTATCCATTCATAGTGATAAAATAAGTAAAGCTATAAAGGTAATAGTCGTAGGAATAAAATTACGCTTCACAATCTGAAGAGGCGTCACACCAGCAATTTCAGCTGTTGCAATAACAACTCCAGATATGGGTGATATAGCTCTTCCCATACTGGCTGAAAGTTGCATAGGTAAAATAATCATAGAAGAATCAGCTCCCATTTTTAAAGCTATATCTGGTACTAAAGGACCAAAGGAATAAAAAGAAGCATTTCCGCTTCCCATTAATACAGAAGCACTATAAATTAGTAGTGTCATTATTATAGCTATGCCTATGGCCTCAATACCTACATCGGTTGCAATATTTACCAGAAAAGATATAAATCCTAAATTTATTAGCCCCCCTGCAAATAATTCTGCGGCAATAATCAGAGTGACGACAGATGCAAAAACTTTTCCCATAGCCAACCAAAATATTTTTAATGAATCGACAACTTCTATCTTATTTTTTTTGTGTATTATTTCAAAAGTGAGCGCTATAAATAGGGAAATAAACATGGCAGTTGTTGTACTCAATTGGATTGCAGGATCAAAAAAACTAAATAACTCCGAAAAAATTAAAAGAATAACGAGGGGTAAAATGGGTAAAAGACCATAAATTATAGGTTTTTCGCGGGTTAAAACGGATTTGTTATTTATAGTTAATTCATCATGTGTTTTTTTGTCGTAATATTTATTAATGAAAAAGTAGAGTATTGAAGACAAAAGAATCAAGGGTAAACAAATTTTAAATTGGTCCTGGATGAAATAATTAATAGTGGATTTTCCCACCAATTCTGCCGCAAGAAGAGTATTGGCAGATGCTGGGCCCATATCAAAAATTGTCGTAGAAACAATGACTGAAACGGCTGAAACTCTGCTCACACCCAATTCTACCAATATAGGAAATACAGAAGCTATTAATAAGAGTCCTAATCCTGTCGCTGATGGTATAGGTATAGATAATAAATGGCCAATAGGTATGACAAGTGACGCTGCCAAATAAGGGTTCTTTTTAAATATGGATAATGGCTCTATCACTATGTAGACTAAGGTTTTGCTAGCGCCTATATGATCCATGTAAGCCACATAGCCGCCTATCACCATGATCATTAACCCTACATCCGCAAGTTTGGAGCTGAAGGACTGACTTATCAAGTCAAATAAATCTAAAACCCAAAGCCCAGATTTACCACCGATTTCACTTGGATTTACACCATATAATATGGAAATTGTCGTCATTGCTAAACCACAACATATTAGAACGAATTGTGCATTATAATTTTTCAACAACAAAAATGCTGCTGCTAAAATGAAAACGAAACATGTTAAGGCACTGACAATTACCACAACTCATCAATTTTTAAAAAGGTGCTATGCAAATTTTTTACAATTATTAGCAAAAGTAAAGGAATAATAAATACCTTTGTCATACCAATATTTAATTTTTGAGTAAACCAGTTATGGATAATTGCCTGAATCGGATCAAAAGTCTTTATTTTAACCAATTAAATGATATTAAATTAGGAACGCCTCTCTATGACATACTGTTTAAATGTATAAAGCTAGCAATAGAAAAAAATGAAATTCCTAAAGACAGTATTATGCCTTCTACCAGATTATTGGCAAAGGAATTATCTATTTCTCGGAGTACAGTGGTGCAAGTATATGATTTGTTGAAAATAGGCCATCTAATTGTGTCACGGCCAGGTTCAAGTTATAAAGTTCACGGTTTGCCATTGTACAAAGATAATGAAAACATCGGTTCCAAGCATAATAAATATCCAGAATTATCTGAAAGTGGCAAGTCATTTATTCAGTCTATGGAGTTTCTAGAAAGTGCTCCAAATG
>DAIPYV010000009.1:0-21690 GCA_036782555.1 Saprospiraceae bacterium | reverse complement strand
TAAATGAGTATGCCGATATAAGTCCAAAAATTATTCATACTGTGCCTTCATGTCTATATCCTTATGGACAACGTATGAGTACGGAAAGACGGTTTGACCTCATTGAATGGGCTCATGACAATAACTGTGTCATTGTAGAAAATGATTATGAACA
The DNA here is from genome assembly GCA_036782555.1 of Saprospiraceae bacterium. GTDB lineage: Bacteria > Bacteroidota > Bacteroidia > Chitinophagales > Saprospiraceae > OLB9. The sequence goes on along the minus strand of DAIPYV010000009.1, from coordinate 21,536 downwards.
TGAAGTGAACAATTTTGAGGAATTTATACCTTCAATTTATAGCTTGGATACCTATCAAAGGACATTTTTTCTGGGTACGTTTAATAGACTTTTACATCCATCCATCAGGATTGGATATATGGTTGTGCCTACATATTATTTAGAGGCTATTGAAGCTCTTTTACGGCATTTACATCGATTTGTCCCTAATTCTAAACAACATGTTTTAAGTGAATTTATTGAAAAAAATTATATATACAGTCACATCAAAAATCTCATTGAAGTAGCTGATGAACGCAAGGACTTTTTTTCTAAAAATTTTGATCATTATTTTAATGGGACTTTAACCATCAATAATTCTACAACAAAAAGTCTCCATATTTTGGCAAATATGCCAAATAATTTTTCTGATGTACAGTTAATCAATGAATTAAAAACTCAAAATATTGTAGCCCATGCCTATAGTAAAACATTTTGTGGACCTAAAAAGGAAAATGGTCTCATTATGGGTTATGCGCCTGTCAATAAGAAGGAAATGAAACAAAAATTGATAAAAATGCATAAAGTCTTTCTTAACAGTAAATCTCGCATATAAAGATTTATCTAGCCAAACTTAATACAGTTTATTTGTATAATAAATCCGCTGCCACTTGTGACATCAACTTATGATCATGACCTATATTGTCCCCATATGATATTCTCCAGTTGAAGGTGTGTGATTCTAATGTAGCCTTTTCTGAGTTGAAATTAAAAAACTTCATTCCTCGCTCGAGTCGATTTTTACCTTGACTATCTGCTTGTGTTGTAGTCCTCAAGCCTCCAGTACGTAAAGTATCCGCAGTGCCTAACAAAATAATTAATTCTTTTTGATAAGAGGCACGTCTAAGCCCACTATAGTCTGTAACTAAATTTCTAATACCGTATGGGTAATTAATAGTTTCGTCGGGAAAAGTGTACCAACCTGAATTGGCTGCTATTGCTGACTTCAGATAAGGACTATTATAAAACCCAACAAACCTATGCACGAATTGTGCTCCGGCAGAATGACCATAAATATTGTATTGGGTATTAGATATTTTAAGTTCTTCTTTTACAAATTCAAAAATTCTATCTATTAATGAAAAAGTTGTTTTTTCTGGGGCATTAAGTTGGCTGTTAACGACTGCGTTACCTTGATGATAGAGGGCGGTATTAAATTGCGCTTCTGAAAATTCAGGGGCAATGATAATTATACCATATTCTCTTCCTTTTTGTGCCCAAGCGGCAATGTACTCTCTAGCATTTCTGTCGTCACCGTGCAGGACTATTTGAAATGACATTTGATCCTTTTGACCTTTTGGGATAAAATAGTGGACCGGTATAGTTTTATTACCAAAATCTGGGCCCGTTTCAAAATTTAAAATGCCTCCTTTTTCTTGCTCCTCAACAGTTGGTTTTTCATCTTTTGAACAAGAAATCAACATTAAGGACACAATGACCAAAATGAAATGAATACTTTTTATCATAAGAACTTGATATTTTATAAAATGATAATAGATTTAAGTACATTAAGGTTTTTTATATAAAAAGTCTGCAGCTGCAGACGACATTAAAGTGTGGTCGTGACCTGCATCAGGGACCCATTCTAATTGCCAATTAAATTTCAATTTATTCTCCATTGCCATTTTTCTATTGTTTTCAAAGTAATTGATACCTCTCTCTAATCTGTTTAACCCTTGCAAATCTGCCTCTTTATTTTTTCTTAAATTTGCAGTGCGTAATGTGTCAGCTGTCCCTAACAGTATTAAGAGATCTTTAGAATAATAGTTCTTCTTAACACTCATAGGGTCGTTAAATAATCCTTCAATGCCATAGGGATATGTGTCGCCTTCATCCGGGTATGTATACCATCCTGGATTGGCAGCTACGGATTTTTGTAAATAAGGACTATCATAAAATTGTAAAAATCTGTGAACAAATTGACCTCCAGCCGAATGACCAAATATATTGTATGCTTTATGTTGGAGGCTCAGTTTTTCTTTAGAAAATACAAAGAGTAGGTCAATCAAATGATATAAAGTCTTTTCCTTCTCTTGAATTCGTCCTAAAGTATCTAAAAAATTTCCTTGGGTGTAAGTACCGATACTAAAATCCTCTTTTGAAAACTCTGGAGCGAGTATAATCAAGTTATAGAGTTTTGATTTTTCTTTCCATCCGTCTAAGTATTCACTAGCATTTCGGCTCGCCCCATGAAGGACCATTTGAATTGACATTTTAGAAACATCACCTTCAGGAATGTAATAATGAATTTTTATAACTTTATTATCAAAGTCTTGTGAACTTGGATATTCTATTATACCACTTTTTTCTTGAATATAATGGCTAGACAAACCCGTGTTACAATCATCAAAGTTAAACAAACCTGATAATATAAGTACTAAAAAAAATATTTTGGAATAGATCATTATATATTAGTTAAATCCTGGATTTTGTTCAACTTTTCGACCTGTGTTAGCATCTATAAAAGCTCTTGGTATCGGAAAAAGAACAGGAGTGTCGTCATCATGCATTCCTCTTACTGGTCTGCCTACCACCTCGTTATGTTCCCGTGTACGTCGTTTGTATAAATTGGTTGCAAGACGTTCATTGCCTCCGTTTTCCTGGCTCAACCTTATTAGAGTATGTCTTCTCTGCTCTTCAGTTATAAGTTCTCTGCTCCTTTCATCTAATATCATATCAATACTCATTTCTCCAGGACTGATAGGGTCTACTCCAGCTCTTTCTCTTATTCTATTCACCCATTGTGAACCATCTTCGCCTAGTTTGTAGAGCGCCTCAGCATAAAGTAAATATGTCTCTGCCAATCTTAAGTAAACCATGTCATTGAATTGCTCATCTATACTTGCTTTTTCAAAAAATGGATGGAGATATTCCCATTTTCTAGTAGAGGGAAGAAAATAATTTTGGACGGTAACATCTGCATCATTAATCATCCTGGGAGTGATGACCGTACTTATTAAACTGTTACCATTTGCATTGGTCACCTCATAAACTTCATTGTTTTCGTTGAGATAATATAAATGCCAAATCATAGAATGTATATCATTTCTGATGTCTTTATTCCCTTGGTCTTTGTAATGATATAGGTTGAGAGCACCGACGGACATAGCCGCTCTCGTAGCGCCTTTACCACCGTTGAGTGACCAAAAGAGATTTTCGTTTTGACCCACGTATTGAGAATGTTTTAAATTGGCTATTTGTGATATTCTGCTGTAATAGTTGACCCACATGTTTCGCATAAAAACTCTCGAGCCTACACCGAATGCGGCATTTTCAGGTTCTGTATTCACAAAAGCCCATAGTACTTCCATATTTCCGGATGATGATAAAGGAGACCTAAAAATATCCATGAAGACATTACCTTCTTTGGAAGCATTGGATCCGAACCTAGAAGTCATCAAAGAGAAGCTACTTTCTTCAACCAAAGGCCTTAGTATATTTTTGGCGTCATTATTTCTCGATTCTGCCAAGTACAATTCACTTAAATAATGTCGAGCAATAGCCTGCGAGGGTAAAGAGTTACTAATGGCTCTCATAGGTAAATGTTCAATTGCAAATAACCAATCTTCTTCCATGACTTTTCGTATTTCACTGACAGGAGTACGTTCCCAATCAGATTTATAGTTGCTACCCGTTATTTCTTCAGTGCTTAATGGTACAGCGCCAAATGAATAGGTGAGATGTCGATAAGCCCAAGCTCTTATCAATCTTGCGTTTCCTATTATTGTATTTTTATTGGTTTCATTACCCCAATCTATATCTTCATTATCTGCTCTTGTAATAATCATGTTGGACGTATTGATGACTGTGTACAACCACTCAAATAAGGATTGGAAGGGCTGAAAGTCAGTCATATTCACTATGTTTTTTGGAAAATTCCAATGAGCAAATCTATTGTGTCTATTGTTGCAAAATGCATTATCTGCTCCCACAGAAAACATCAGAGATTTGGCCATCGGTAAGCTAGGGAATTCTGTGCCACCATAAAATTTATCCACTCTATCGTACTCGTCTCTGACTAGGGCCAAAAGGGCACTTTGCATGGACACAAAACCATTATAATCAGTCAATAAATTGTCGGCAAATATATCATCTTTAGGATCTTCTACAAGAAAATCTTTGGAACAAGACAAAGAAGTCATTAAAAATAGAGCACAAACAGCCCAAATTAACTTTTTCATTTTAATATTTTTTAAGTTTTATAATTTATATTTAGAAATGATTTTTTTAGAAACTTGTTCTTATACCAAACAGAAATTGCCTCGTTTGAGGAATAGCTCTTTGTCGCGAACCTAACGTTATGAATTCCGGATCTAAGCCACTCCAATTGGTGAGTGTGATTAAATTTTTTGCATTGGCATAAAACTCAACTCTTGATAGCCCCATTGATTTTAATAGCTTGTTGGGAACTTTATAGGCAAAACTGAGGTCTTGTAAACGCAAGAAATCTGTCCGTTCATAAAATCTTACTCTAAGCGGATTGGAACTGGCATTGGGGTCATTGGCATGAAAAGTATTGATGGGATTTTCAGGTGACCAAAATTCTCTATCCAATTGATTCTCTCTGTAAGAAAGTGCATGGGAGCTCAATAAAAAGTTAGGCCTTGTAGCACCATAACTTGAATTAAGAAAAACAAACAAGGAAAAATTTCCATAATTAAAAGTATTACCCATTCCGATGGTGAAATTTGGGATTCTCGTGCCTATGATGGACCTGTCATCAGGTGTTATCATTCCGTCACCATTGACGTCTTTGTATCTTACGAAGCCAGGTTGCGAATTAAAAGGGGCGTCAGGTGGAACTTCTCCTGACTGATAAATACCATCAAAAATATAATCAAAGTTTACACTTACAGGTTGACCAATAAACCAAGTTGAAGCCACATCATCGATAGGATTACCCTCTGTATCAAACAAACCCACATTGACGATTCTACTTCTATCCCTAACAAAATTAAAGTCAGTTGACCACGAAAACATTTTTTTGCGGACATTGACAGATGAAATTTGTAATTCTACACCATTACCCCTTGTTTCACCTATATTTTCAATAATCGAACTAGTACCATTGATAGCCGGTATGGATCTTTCAAGGAGTAAATCAGTGGTTTTTGAGTGATAAACTTCTAGTGATCCTGTAATTCTATCTTCTAAAAGGCCAAAATCTAGTCCAATATTGGTAGACTCCGTTGTTTCCCATCCTAAGAATGGCGATGCTAAACGAGAAGGAAAAAATCCAAAAAGAGGACTATAATCATCAGTTAAATAATCATATCCTCTTAAAGAAGGAAGACTAGCGAAGGGTGAAATCGCTTGATTACCATTTCTTCCCCATGAAGCTCGCAATTTTAAGTTGTTAAACACATTTCTGATTTTCGAATCCTGAAAAAATGATTCGTTGGCTACATTCCACCCCAAAGCCAAAGACGGAAATACTCCAAATTTATTATCTTCTCCAAATGCCGAAAAACCATCTCTTCTAAGAGTTGCGGTAAAGAGATATCTAGAATCATAACTGTAATTCACACGTACCATTTGAGACAGGTTGTTCGATTTAACCTGGGAAGCAGTGGCCGTTAAAAAACTCCCTTTGTTAGGTTGATAAAACGTTAATACGTCGTTGGGGAAGTCTGTGGCGACAATAGACGTGCGCTCACTAGTCGTGCTCTGAGCTGAGTACAAACCTGTTAAGAAAAGTGTGTGTTTTCCAAAATCTCTCTGATATGTTAATATGTTTTCAATCAACCAATCTGTGTCAAAACGATTGTCAATATTTAACCGTCCATTATCTCTTAAACCCTCAAAAGTATTCCTGCCCATGTAGTTTTGAAACTTGAATGTTTCGTAAGTGTACCCAGTATTTAATCTATAGGAAAGCCCCTCAATAGGCAGCTTAACTTGAATAAAATTATTAGTAAATAAAGTATTTTTTATATCTACGTTGATTTCATTTAGAGGACTAAGTGGGTTTCTGCCATATATAGGATCTTCCCAGACAAGCAGCCTTAAATCGCCAGATTCCGTGTATGGTACGCCTAAGGGATTCATCAAAAAAGCATCATCAAAATTAGCCTCCTTTCCGCTTCTGTCAAAATTTCCATATTGAGTATTAGTACCAATGGTTAAAAACTTTCCAAAATCTTGTTCAAAATTTATTCTTAAAGTAGCTCTTTGGAAGTTGTCATTAAGAGCAATACCTTTATTTTTTGCATAATTTCCTGAAATGAAATAACGGGTCGTTTCACCGGCTCCTCTTACTGATAAATTATGACTTTGATTGAAACCGTCTCTTAAAATCAAATCTAACCAGTTTGTAGATCGTCCTAATTCATTAGATTCATTTTCAGTAAACGAAAAGTCACCACCTGCTTCTAGTTTACGGGCATAAAATGTAGGCCCGTCCATCATTTTAGGTATATTAATCGCTCTTGACGTCGCCATATTGACATCATAATTTATAGTGACTTTTTCACCTTTCTTACCTCTTTTGGTTTGAATTAACATCACACCATTGGCGCCTCTAGATCCATATATGGCAGTTGATGAGGCATCTTTTAAAATTTCGATGGATTGAATATCATTAGGATTTATTTCTGAAAATCTACCACCGAATGGCACGCCATCTAGTACTATCAACGGAGTATTAGATGCTGTGATAGAATTGCTTCCTCTGATACGCAATTGAAATTCAGACCCTTCCGCATTCGAGCCCAAAGAGTTAATGTTTAGACCCGCTACAGTTCCTTGTAAGGATTGAATCACATTGGGCGAAGGTCTGTTTTCTAACATTTTTTCACTAATTGATGATACAGCGCCAGTAACGTCTCTTTTTTTCTGAACACCGTACCCAACGACAATGACTTCTTCCAAGGCTAAGCTTGAATTTTCCATTTTTACATTCATTTGCTGCCCAGATACCTTTACTTTTACATTTTCTTTTCCCACATAGGAAAAAATGAGAGAACCTTCCATTTCTGTTTCTATACTATATTGTCCCTCAAAATCCGTTATTGTACCCTGACCTGTTTTTTCGTTGAGAACAGTGACACCGATGAGAGGTTCGTCAAATTCGTCTGATACAGTACCAGATACTAATATTTTGTTTTGAGCCACAAGACTGCAGGCAAGCCAAATCAAACAATTAAGTACTAAAAATATTTTTTTGTTCATTTGATAAAGTTATGTAATTAACAATTGGGATGTTCCTAATAAAATTTTACAAAATTAAATTTGACCACAATATTAAACGTTTGTTAAATTTAATAAATATACCAGATGATTATTTGTGTACATACCAGATAAATTTACTCATAGGAGTCATGGTAATCTAGTATTATATTTTAGTGGGTCGACTACCCCAAAAATAAGCATTGGCAATGGCTCGAAATAGTGGCGAAAAAAATGATTTAGCCTCCCAATCTCAGGAGTTTAAATTGTAGAAATTTCAAACACTTGACTCATGGAAAAACAGAGTCAGTATGGGTCTAATCCCAAAAGGCATCCTTAAATCAATGCATCAAAAATAGTAGAATTATCCACTAATTCAAAAAAAAGTTATAGACATTGTTTATTATAAATTGGGAATAGATTACCTTTTCTAGGACTTTTTAAAAAGGTTAAATTAGTAAAAATGACTTAAGATACCCGACCCCAATCTTTCTGTTTTTGACGTAGGCGCTGTATGTATAGACGCATATTTTCATGAATATCTCGTTCCAGTTTGGGGTCAGCTTCTATAATGCGAGCTGCTATATTTCTAGCGGTTTCCATGATGACTCTGTCTTGAGAGATATTGAGCAATTTAAAATCTAAAATACCACTTTGCTGAGTACCTTGAATATCACCTGGGCCACGAAGTTTTAAATCTGCCTCGGCTATTTCAAAGCCATTGGTGGTCCTGACCATGGTAGAGATCCTTTCTTTTCCCTCTTTGGACACTTTGTAGTCCGACATTAATATGCAAAAAGATTGTTCTGCACCTCTGCCAACACGTCCTCTAAGCTGATGAAGTTGGGAAAGTCCAAAACGTTCAGTATTTTCTATGATCATTACAGATGCATTGGGTACATTGACCCCTACTTCTATGACAGTAGTGGCTACCATGATTTGGGTAGTTTTGTTAATAAATCTTTGCATTTCGAAGTCTTTGGCGGAAGCTTTCATACGACCGTGTACTATACTTATTTGATAGTCAGGCATAGGAAAATATTGTAGCCATCTTTCGTAACCATCTTGTAGGTTTTGGAGATCGAGTTTGGCAGATTCTTCTATCAAGGGGTAAACAACATATATTTGACGGCCTTTGGCTATCTCGCTATGCATAAACTGGATAACACGGGGCCTATCTTTTTCATACTTATGAATGGTTTTAATTTCTTTCCTTCCTGGTGGTAATTCATCTATGACGGATACATCCAAATCTCCATAAACTGTCATGGCTAACGTGCGCGGTATGGGCGTAGCTGTCATCACCAAAATGTGCGGCACATATTCCTTATGTTTCTTGTAAAGTGCTGCACGTTGGGCTACGCCAAATCTGTGTTGCTCATCTATTATAGCCAACGCTAAATTTTTGAACACAACTTTGTCTTCTATCAAAGCATGGGTACCTATCAAGATATGAATATCTCCAGAATGAATCCCTTCCAATATTTCTGTACGTTTTTTACCCTTGACACTACCAGACAAAAATCCTACTTTTATGGGCATGTCCACCAATAAACTACTGATGGACTCATAGTGTTGCTGTGCCAAAATCTCTGTTGGCGCCATCATACAAGCTTGGTATCCATTGTCCAAAGCCATAAGCATGCTCATAAGTGCCACTACCGTTTTGCCACTACCCACATCACCTTGAAGCAGTCGATTCATCTGAGTGTTCTTGCCCATATCTGCACGTATTTCTTTGAGTACGCGTTTTTGAGCATTTGTCAACTGAAAGGGCAATTTGTTATGATAAAATTCATTAAAATATTCACCAATCTTATCAAAAGCTATACTTCTATACTTAAACTTCTTAAAAACCTTACTCAATAAAAGGCGGACCTGAACAAAAAATATTTCTTCAAACTTCAATCTTAGTATAGCTCTTTCTTTTTGTTCGTCATTGATAGGGAAATGTATCCATTGTAGTGCCTTGAGCCGGCTGCAAAACTTTAATTTTTCTATCACATAATGAGGTAGTATTTCTGGGATATCATTTTCTGTCAATTTTTCTAAAATAGGTTTTAGGAGACTTCTTCTCATCTTACTATCCAGTCCTTTTGCATCCATTTTTTCTGTGGAATTATATACAGGGTCGAAAGTTTTGGTGACTTCTATTTTGGCTTCGCTCAAAAGTTCCATTTCGGGGTGCGGGATAGATTTTTTACCCGCATAAAGACTGACACGTCCATACACGATGTAATCTTCACCAGGTTTTAATATTTTTTCTAACCATGAGACACCTCTAAACCAAACTAACTCTATAAAGCCGCTTTCGTCTTTGAGTGAGCCAACAAGTCTTGATTGATTGTTTTTGCCTTTAATTTTTTCTAATGAAATGAGTGTGCCACGCAGTTGGATGTTATCACCATCGGCCACTACATCTTTGATAGTGTGAAAAACCGTTCTATCAATATATCTAAAAGGAAAGGTAAATAATAAGTCTTGAACATTATGAATATTGAGTTCTTTGCGAAAGGTTTCACCTCTGGCTGGCCCAATTCCTTTGACATATTCTATGGGTGTATCTAGTATATTACTGTTAAAACTCAAATTTCAATTTTGTTTATGATGATAATTGTTGCAAAAATAGTAAATTTGCAACCTCAACCAAAAAAATATGGAGAGTAAAAGACAATTACAAGTAGCGGAGCTCATAAAAAGGCATTTTGCACCCGTTTTTCAAGAGCATGGAATATATATTTATGGCAGTACAGCTTTTGTTTCAGTGAGTACAGTAAAGTTGACTCCTGACATGTCACAAGCTAAAATTTACTTGAGTATTTACAATATAGATGATAAGGGGGAAGTGCTTAAAAAAATCTCCAATCATACACACATGCTCAAACAATCACTGGCTCAGAGATTGAGGCATCATCTGAGACGTATGCCTCAGATATTTTTTTACTTTGATGATACCATAGACGAAATGTATCAAGTGGATGCCTTGTTTAAGAAAATAAAAACTATGTATCCGGAATCAAAACAAGAGGAAGAATAGGGCTTTATAGTTAAAAAAGTGATAAAACAACGATTTTTTTACGTTATAATATATTTTAAATTTACTTTTGCAGGATATTAAATGAAAAGTGTAGTCGTCATATTATCCATGTTGCTTTTTGCACAATCTTTTGCATTGTGTAGTGGTAATTTCGAAAGGATGAAAAGTCTTTTTGAAGAACCCTCCGTTTGTACTATGGATTATAGTGCTTCTCCAAGTGCTACTAGCATAAAAAAAAGTTGCTGCCAATCTTCAAAAAATACAAAAGACACTAATAAGACCCCAACAAAGGGCTGTTGTGGTGATGATTGCAGATGTTTTTGTTCTGTCAAGGTTTTTAATTCAACACTACATACATTCAGATTACCTGAAGTGCAAGAAGAAAAGTACGCACAAAAAGTAATGATGCTAGTTAATGTTCATTCATATGACTACAATGCTTCTATTACCTATCCTCCGCAAGTATAATTTTCGATAATTAGATGCACGTAGTGTGTCTAAGTTTAGAGTCAGTGTATAACATTGGCTACGTTTTTTATTTTGAGATGTTTTTTAAATCTCTATTTTTTAAATCGAAAATTTTATTTTATTATGTATAAGCATATATTGTGGACATTAGTCTTATTATTTATTCAATCTTTTGTTTTTAGTCAAAAAACGATAACCTATAATGTAGGAGGGGCCTGTGGCATGTGTACTGACCGAATTGAAAATACTGCCAAAACCATTAAACGCGTTCAAGAAGCGCATTATAATCTCGGTGACCAAATTCTTTTAGTTGAAGTTTCTAATGATTTTGTGGAGAAAAATCTTATAGCGGCGTTATTGGATGTAGGTCATGATGTCAATGACCAAAATGCGGATGATAAGGTGTATAATGATCTACCAGGGTGTTGTTGGTATAGAGAAGATAAGGCTCCTACGAAAGACATGAGCGATATGACCGCTGAACATGTACTTACCGTAGAAGTAAGTGGTATCTGTGGCATGTGTGAAGAGCGCATAGAAAAGACAGCCTTAGGTGTTATCGGCGTGGAATTTGCGGATTATAGCTTAGAAGACCAATCCCTTACCGTTCACTATGATGATTTTTTATTTAAAAAATCCGAATTAATTAAGGCATTGCTCCTTACAGGTCATGATACAGATGGTCAAACAGCTCCAGATGAAGTCTATCTTCAATTGCACGCCTGCTGCAAATACAGAGACGATGAGCCAAAGGTTCATCCCGAAAGTTCCAAAGAGAAGAAAAACACTTTGTTTGGAAATGTATATGAAGAAACGCCAGACGGTAAAACTTTACCTTTGATAGGCGCAACTATACATTGGGCGGGTACCAATATGGGGACTATTTCGGATATGAATGGGTATTTTTCACTAAAGATGGCTAAAAAATCAAATCAATTGGTCGTTTCATATGTGGGGTATAAACCAGATACAATGGTCATAGATAGAGCTGGAGCCGCCAATATCATCATATCATCATCTGTGAATATGCTTGATATCGTTGAGGTGACCTTTAAGGCCAAAACAACGTCAGTGTCTTACTTGGATCCAATAAAAGTACAGCAAATATCAAGCAAGGAATTGCTCAAGGCTGCTTGTTGTAATCTCGCTGAAAGTTTTGAAACGACGCCTTCTGTAGATGCTGGCATGACCGATGCTGTCACAGGTACAAGAAAAATAGAGATGTTAGGCTTGGCTGGTCCTTATGTACAGATCATGCGCGAAAACATACCAGATGCGAGAGGTCTCGCAGCGATGCAAGCGCTCGCATTTACACCTGGTCCATGGGTATCGGGTATGTCACTTAATATGGGTGCTGGCTCTGTGGTCAATGGATATGAAAGTTTTTCAGGACAGATAAATGTCGAAAACAAAAAACCATGTCACGATGAAAACCTCAATCTCAATGCCTACGCTTCTAATCAAGGAAGATACGAGATGAATACCTTTTCAAAGCATGGTCTTAATGAAAATTGGTCAATGGCTAATCTATTCCACGCCTCTACGCGCACACAAAGAAGAGACCACAATCATGATAGTTTTTTAGATATTCCTTTAGGTCAACAGTTTGGTTTTATCAATAGGTGGAAATGGTCAGATAATAATGGGCAAGAAGGTCAAATTGGCATGAAATTATCTTACATGGATAATATCAGTGGTCAGACTGATTTTGATGCTCGACGATCGCTTCGCAACCAAGTTTGGGGGGCAGACATGACTACAAAGCGCGCTGAGGTATGGGCCAAAAGAGGTTTTGTAAATTTAGATAAGCCTTATAGGACTTTTGGATTCCAGTTTGCGGGTTCTTACCATGATCAAGTGGCTCAATTTGGTTTACAAAAATATGATGCAAATCAAAAATCATTGTATTTTAATGGTATTCACCAAAATATCATTGGGGATACTGACCATCAAATAAGAGTAGGTGCAAGCTTTCAGATGGACCAGTTTCATGAAGTCGTAGGTAATAATACCTTTCATAGAGATGAGTATGTACCAGGCGTATTTGGTGAATATACTTATAAAGGTTCTGAAAAATTTTCAATTTTAGCAGGTTTACGTGGAGACTATCATAATATTTTTGGGTTTTTTGCTACGCCTAGATTAAATCTCAGATATGCACACAATGATAAGACTGTCTTTAGATTTGCTGGTGGTCGTAGTCAAAGGACAGCTTCTATTTTTGCAGAGAATATAGGACTTTTTGCTAGTAATCGTGAGTTCTTGATTGAAGGAGGTAATCCTTCGGAACGTCCCTATGGCCTAGATGCTGAAGTAGCCTGGACGCTAGGTTTGAGTGCAACTCAAGATGTCAATATTGGTTCGAGGTTGTTGTCACTAGCTATTGATTTCAATAGAATAGATTTTACTAATCAGATAGTAGTTGACATGGACAGAAGCGCACGCCAAGTAGTCTTTTATAATTTAGCTGGACAATCTTATACTCAAAGCATCCAAGCACAAGCAGATTTGGATGTTACTGATTGGATGGATATTAGATTGGCCTATAGATACAATGACGTAAAAACGACATATGACGGTCAGCTACTTCAAAGGCCTTTGTATTCGCCGGAGAGAGCTTTTGCCAATATAGTGATTAGACCAGCTGAGGGGTGGAGTATAGACTATACTATTAATAGGATGGGCTCTGTAAGAATCCCGTCTTTGGCAGACAATGATGCGCTAAATCAATGGGCAGAAAATACACCAACTTATTTCTTAAGTAATGCACAAATAAGTAAATCTTGGAAAGGTGGTCTTTTTGAAATTTATTTAGGTGGAGAAAATATATTTAATTTTACACTCGAAGAAGCCATCATAGGAGCTCATGACCCTTTTGGACAGTTTTTTGATGCATCCATGGCGTGGGCGCCAGTTATGGGAGCTAATTTTTATGTGGGATTGAGATATAGTTTGCCTTAATAGATCAGGCATATTATTAGAGAATCGTAGAGATGGACACAAAAATACTTTTTTTGTGTCCATCTCAATTGATTAGATATTTTAACTTAAATCTTCAAAATACCGCAACAAAATATTTTTTAGTTTCTGACTTGAATTGTTAACTACAGATATGACTTGTTCCACAGTAGTCTCCGTGAGTTGACTTTTAGGAAAGCATACATTGGAAACAATGGAAAATGCTGTCACATTCATATTTGAGTGCTTTGCTACTATGGCCTCTGGGACGGTGGACATACCTACAAGGTCTGCGCCTAAGATGTGGGCCATTTTATATTCCGCGGGTGTTTCTAGGCTAGGACCTTGGAGAGCGAGATAGACACCTCTTTTTAATATGATAGAAAGGTTTTCGGCGGTTAAAATCATTTTTTTATTTATATCCTTATCATAGACGTGCATCATGTCAGGAAATCTCACGCCCCATCGTTCTTCATTAGGTCCTCGCAACGGATGTTCTGGTAGCATGTTGATATGGTCTTCTATGATTACTATATCGCCTTCTGAGTAGTGAGGATTGACACCACCAGCTGCATTGGATAATATTATATCTTCTACACCTAACCCTTTGAGAACGCGTATTGGAAAAGTGACTTCCTGCATGTTATAGCCTTCATAGTAATGGAATCTGCCGGATAGCGCCATCACAGGTAATCCATTTAAATAGCCGAAAATAAGCTTTCCAGCATGGCTTTGGACAGTAGATTGAGGAAAATGTGGAATATCTTTATAGTGTAGTTCTGAGTGGATATCCATGTCAGAGACGATATCTCCCAATCCCGTTCCTAGCACAATTCCGTGCTTAACTTTTAGATTGACTTGGGATAAAATAAAGTCAACGCTCTCTTGAACTTTTTCGTATATCTGCAATCTATGTCAGGATTAAAATTTTTTAAAATCTGTGTCTCAATCCAACCGAAAGACCATAACTGTTGAATCTTTGGGATAGAGGATAGCTGGCTGTAGTCATAGAAGCTGGAGCTATGCGCGCATTGGGTTCGATGAGTAAATCCAAAGAGGGTGTGAGATAATAAGCTAAACTCAATAAAGCAAAGGCTGACACACCTAAACCAGCTTTGAAGATTCTAGTTTCCTCTGAACTCTGTCTATTTAAAGAGATAGGTGTAGTATTGTCTGTGTCAAGGATGATTCCAGTTTGCTGAAATGATACATTAAAGAAAATACCACCCATGGCCGATAGACTCATTTTATTATTGGCTAATAAAGTGTATCGTGCCAATACAGGTATATCCCATGTTCTATATTTATTGTAAACTTTATGATGTTTGCTGCCAGGAAGATAAACTGTTTCTTCAGTGAAAGTACTGTCCACTAGATTTCCATTACTATAGATATATTTTTTGATGATTTCGGTTCGGGGTTCATTAGCTTCAGGGTCAGTGTATTGAAATCTTTGCGTCATTTGAGAATAATTTATACCTGTATGAAGATTCCATCTATATCCAATATTGTATCCCAATCTTGCGCCCATAGAAAATGAATAAACCGATGTTTCTGTAGCCTTGCGCATATCAATGTGGTCTGATAGGGATTCTGGACCCTCAATTTTCATATCTACAAAATCGTTAGAGTAATAAATATCAATACTTCTCTGATATCCACCCCATATAAAAGTACAAGGTTCCCTATCTGTAACAAAGTGTTTTAAGGGTTCTTCATAAATCACTTTGTCTTCGTGTAAAGAAACTATTTCAACTTCTTTATCTGAGAGTTTGTTTTTCGTGATTAGGGTCAATATTTTATTTGCATTATATTCATTTGTAGATGTATAATCTACAATGTGATCTGTATTGTGTGAAATTTCTGGTGCTTCACCTTCTAGTGTAGTGTTCGTATGGATATTTAAATCATTTTCAAGATGTGTTGCTATGAAGTTAAATTCTAGGGCTGCGTTAGTATTACTTTGAGATTTTAATTCAGTGGTTTTTATCTTTTCTCTTAAGATAGAGGGTTCGATTTCACTTGAGACCTTTTGGTTACTTGATATATTCTCATCATGTCCAAGATCTTCTAATCCAAAATTGACCCAACCATATTCAGAATTTTCATTTGTTTCTAAAACTTCATTTTGAGAATGAGCTAGTTGATCAGAATTAACAGCCTGTATTTTCTGCTGCTGATTTTTATCGTTAACCGTCATACTTTTATATATACCAAAGACTACTACAGTGGAGATAAATAGCCCCAAAATAGAAGCATAGCCAACAGGACTTATTGTAAATTTTTTACGAGGTAATTTTTGGGCTATCTTTTCCCAACTATGTTCGGGCACATCTACGGAGTGGTGTGCTAATTTATTTTTAAATATATCGTCAAACTCTTTCATATCGCATAATTATAAATTTCATTGACCTTAGCTTGCAAGATTCTTCGAGCCTTGGTAAGTTGAGATCGCGATGTTGATTCCTCAATTTTTAATAAATCACCTATTTCTTTATGAGAATAGCCTTCTATTGCAAATAGGTTGAAGACCAATTTATATCCTTCGGGCAAGTCCGCAATAAGATTGAGGAGCTCCTCTTCATTTAATATATTGAAAACTTCTGGATTAAGAGATTCCTCAGGTAGGTGTTCTAAACCAATATCTTCGTGTGAAAATGCCATTTTTTGGGAGTTTCTAATGGCAGTATTGATGATAATTTTTCTTATCCAACCTTCAAAAGAACCTTGACCACCATATTGGTGCAGATGAGTAAATACGCGTACAAAACCATCTTGCAAAATATCTTCAGCCTCATGTCTATGCCGTGCATATCTGATACAGACTGCCATCATTTTTGGGGCGTAAATATTAAAAATAGCTTCCTGAGATTTTCTGTCTCCCGACAGACAACCTTTAAGAAGGGCCATTTCCGTACGTCCATTAATAATGAGTGGCGACATATTTATTTTTTTCGCACATTAATATTTAATCCACTATCTGAGCATCATCAATCAATTCGTTTCCATCACCATCTAAGTCATCTTGACCCGCTATTTTTGATGCTTCTTTTTTTATATCCTCTATCTTGTCTTTAACTATAATTTTACCTTCACTAAATACTCCATGGTGTCCATCAGCATATTGCGATGCTTTAGTGAAAAAATCATCAGTACCAGATAATAAATCAGGACCGGTAGTGAGATCCTTATCTGAAAATTCTTGCTTGGGCTTGGCATTTTCCTCAGCTATGTAAGCTTCGGCTTTTTCTAGCGTAGCATCAAATTTCTCTTGCATTTTGTCTGAGACTTCTTTAGCTTTTACTACTAACGAATCTTTTACATCAGATAATTTTTCCCAGGTTTTATCAGATGAATCAATAATTTTTTCTTCTAAATTTTCAGATACCTGAGCCGCTTTTTCCATTAAAACTTCTCCTGTTTCTAAGACCTTAGACCCTACATCTTCAGCGATTTCACTAGCTTTCAGTACCCACTCATTTTTACCTAATTTGTCTAAAGTATTTTCTGCAAAATCTTTAACCTTTTCAAGGCTTTCTTTCCCAAGATCAGTTACTTTTTCTGTTGTTGTTTTAGTGGCATCAAAAGATGAATCAACAATGTCGCTTTCTGTGTTGACTGTCATTTTATCAGAATGAGATGATATATCTAATGGGTCGGAAGACAAATCAGATGTGGGATCTATAACTAAATCCTCTGAGTCCCTTAATGATGTAGTCACCGTATCAACATTTCCTGTGATATTATCGAAGGTGTTTTTGGCCATAGATTCAACTTTTTCAGCCGTTTCTTTTGTAATGTCCCAAGCCATTTTAGCCGCATCTGAAGATTTTTCTAATACTTGCTCACCCATTGACTGAGTAGAGTCAATAGCTTTTTCTAAACTTTCAGAAATCTCACTTACTTTGTCTTTACCTGCCTCTTTGGCCTTATCAACAGCGGATTTCGCCACCGACTCTGTAGTAAAAAACAATCTCTTTAATGAACTAAAAAAACTCATAATTATTTTTAATATCTAATTAAGGGGTAAATATAGGGGTTTTCTTATGAAAAAATCAAATATTTTTTTATAAAAATCAATATTGCTACTAAAACAGATATTTTTCAACATATTTTTACCAATTTTGTGCCGAATTATAAATATTATTCATTGAGTCAGTTAAAGGTTTTCTTCAAAGATACTGCTATTTATGGAATGGGAGCGGTACTTCCTAAGGTAATTAACTTTGCCTTGATTGGTCTCATTACAGCTACTTTTGGTGCCATTCAGTTTGATGGTCAAACCCAATGGTTTATTTTTGCAGGGATTATTAATGTTATTTTAACGTTAGGATTAGAGACAGCTTTTTTTAGGTTTTTCACAAAACATAGCCAAAAGACAGAAGTAGTTTCTACATCTTTTATCATGCTGTTATTGACTACATTTATTTTGGCATTATTAGCTATAATTTTTTCCGAAGGAATGGCTCAATTACTTGATTTTCATGATATTAACTTTTTAAAAATATTAATTTTAGTGACCATATTAGATACTTGGGTGGTCATACCTTTCGCATTGCTGCGTGTCACCGGACGACCTATCAAATTTTTATGGGTAAAGCTTTTAAATATACTTACTTTTGCACTCATTGTAATGTTTTTTTTATGGTTTTTGCCTAATTTTGGACAGACACTGATGCTTTTTAATTATGGATTCGAGCCACATATTATTCATTTATTTTATGCTAATTTAGCCGCTAGCTTTGTAACATTTGTATTTCTCTTTGGAGATATTTTGAAAATGGGATGGCATTGGAATGGCGAGATGGCTCGAAAGTTGTTTCAGTATGGGTGGCCAATTATGATAGGAGGTTTGGCATACATGATAAATGAAAATTTTGATAAAATACTCTTATCTCGCTGGGTTTCAAAAAACGATAGCGGTATTTATGCGGCATGCTACAAACTTAGTGTTTTTATTACTTTATATGTTACGGCATTTCGGATGGGTGCTGAGCCATTCTTTTTCAGCCATTCAGAGTCTAAAGATGCTACTCAAAAATACAGTATGATTATGACTTGGTTTGTATTATTGGGTTGTTTGTTTATAGTAGGAATTGTTTCGTTTTTGGATTTAATAGCCCCAATTTTCTTAAGACAGTATGAATTTTTAGAGGGACTTTACATTGTTCCTATTTTATTAATAGCCAATTTATTTGCGGGTATATATAATAACTTAGCGATTTGGTACAAACTGACAGATAGAACAAAATTTGGTATGTTCATAAGTATCGTAGGGGCTGTAATAACTATTGTAAGTTTAATTTTATTTATACCTTTATTAGGTATCGTCGGAGGTGCTTGGGCTACTTTATTGACGTACTTTACTATGACTATCATTTCTTACTTATTAGGTCGGAGGTATTATCCTGTACCTTACGAATTATATAAAATTTTTGGTTTTATTATGGTTACTTCTACTATTTGCTTTGTAAGTTTTAATTTTTTTAGAGGAGAGTATGTGGTATCTTTAATCCTTGTAGCTATATCAATATTTTTGGCTTATTATTTTCAAGTCAGGCCTAGTAAAACATTAAAATTTTGAATATACACTATAAGCTAAATAAATATTTTTGGAAGATATATTGATTTAATTTGCTCAAAAACAATGTATTAAATAGATATTATTACTATTTTTAATATCATTTTTTTTAAAAAATACTTGTATATCATAACATGTTTCCATTTCTTTGCGTCTTTAAAACAAGTAAACAATTTTAAAAAATGTCAGAAATAGCAGAAAAAGTTAAACAAATTATTGTTGACAAATTAGGTGTGGATGAATCAGAGGTGACTAATGAAGCAAGTTTTACAGCGGATTTAGGTGCTGATTCATTGGATACAGTAGAATTGATCATGGAATTTGAAAGAGAATTTGATGTGACTATTCCAGATGACCAAGCTGAAAATATTCAGACTGTGGGTCAAGCCATAGCTTTTTTAGAAGAGCAAAAAGCATAATTTGCGTACAATTTTAAATTTTAATCCACACTAGCTTTGGTTAGTGTGGATTTTTTGTTTTAGTTGTTTTGATTTTTTTTTTGATATAAAAATGCACGCACTTAATATGGTCATTAAATATTTTATCAAATTATATTTGTCCAATAAGGAATAATTTCGGACTTTTGCATTAAATAAAATCTAAGCCAAATGAGAAGAGTGGTTATAACTGGAATCGGTGCCTTGACTCCAATAGGAAATAATTATGCTGAATATGTAGATGGTCTCAGAAATGGGATAAGCGGTGCTGCTCCTATTACAAGATTTGACGCATCTTTATTTAAGGTTCAATTTGCTTGTGAAATTAAGAATTTTGATATGGAACCTTATTTGGCAAAAAAAGAGGCACGAAAGCTCGATCCATTTGCACAGTATGCTCTCGTAGTAGCGGCGCAAGCTATGGAAATGGCCCAATTAGACTTAGAAACAATTGATTTAGATAAAGCGGGTGTGATATGGGGGACGGGTATCGGAGGATTCGAGACTATTGAGCATGATTTGACGGCTGCGGCTGATTGGACTCAGACCCCTAGATATAGCCCATTTTTAATACCAAAACTAATAGGCGATATTGCCCCGGGTCATATATCTATAAAATATGGTTTTAGAGGGGTTAATTATGGTACTGTTTCAGCTTGCGCTTCCTCTACGCATTCCATAATAGCTGCCTATGATAATATCAAAAATGGTAGAAACGATATAATGATAACAGGTGGATCAGAGGCAGCCATCACTCGTGCGAGTATAGGTGGTTTTTCTTCTATGAAAGCTATGTCAGAACGCAATGATAGTCCACAGACAGCTTCAAGGCCATTTGATAAAGATAGAGATGGATTCGTATTAGGAGAAGGTGGTGGCGCTTTTGTATTAGAAGAACTCAGTCATGCATTGGCTAGAGGAGCTAAAATATATGGTGAGATAATTGGAGCCGGTATGACAGCAGATGCTTACCATATGACAGCACCACACCCAGAAGGCATTGGAGCTAGAAATGTAATGGCTATGGCCATCAAAGAAGCGGGTATCCAACCTAGTGATATACAGTATGTCAATGTTCATGGAACTTCTACGCCTTTAGGAGATATAGCTGAGTCAAAAGCTATTTTAGGTGTTTTTGGAGAGGATGCATATAGTCTCAATATAAGTAGTACAAAATCTATGACTGGTCATCTTTTGGGTGGGGCTGGTGCAATAGAGGCTATAGCATGTGTAGCCGCTATCAATGAAAGTTTCGTACCACCAACTATCAATCATTTTACTGATGATGAAGATTTTGACCCCAAACTTAATTTTACATTTAATAAGGCTCAAGAAAGAGAAATAGATATAGCTCTCAGCAATACTTTTGGGTTTGGTGGTCATAATGCGACAGTGATAATTAGAAAATACAAAGAGTGATTTTAGCAAATCTGATACGGAAGCTCAATAATCTTTACTTTGCAGAGGATAAGAAGTTGACTCGCAAGTTGCGTCCTATATTAGGTTTTACTCCTGCAAGATTGTATCTTTTTAAAACTGCTTTTTTTCATAAGTCCATGGCCAATGAAAACCCTGATGCACCTACAAATGAGCGTTTGGAATACCTTGGAGATGCTATACTTTCTACAGTCGTGGCAGAGTATTTGTACAATAAATACCCCAATCAAGATGAAGGCTTTTTAACAAAAATGAGGTCAAAAATCGTCAAAAGACAAACGCTCAATCAGATAGCAGCTGATATGGGTATCGATGTTGTTCTTTCTGATTACAGTATGGGTAGGATGAGCCATGCTATGCTCGGCAATGCTTTTGAAGCACTGATGGGAGCTATTTATTTAGAAATGGGCTATAATAGAGCTAGAGATTACAT